>JAJZZB010000207.1 GCA_021797795.1 Actinomycetes bacterium
GGGTCACAGTGTGGCCGGTGAGGTCGATGACCCGGGCTCCAGGGGGGCGAGAGACGGCGGGGGCGAGCTGGGCGATCTCTGCGTCCTTGACGAGGATCTCGATCGGGCCGCCCAGCGCATCGGCGCGCCCGTCGAAGTGGTCGCCGCAGACGATGACGCTGCCCGGATCGCCGAGCGTGACGGTCACGAGTCTTCCTTTGAGTTCGAGCGCGGCGTCGCTGTGGCGCTCGGGTGTGAGATGGGGACGTTCAAGTTGAAGCGCACCCCGGCCATGCGGATCGAAAAGCACAGCGCGGCGGCCACGACGGCGATGGCGCCACCGGAGAAGCGGAACTCGAGCGCCAAGGCGGTGAGGGTGGCGCCGCATGCGGCCGGGACGGCGTACAGGCCGCTTGAGAGCACCGTCGGAACCCTCCTGATCACCACGTCGCGGACGGTGCCCCCGCCGACTCCGGTGACGGTCCCTGACACGACGGACTGGAACGGCCCGAGATGGGCGGCGAACGCGGTGGTGGTGCCCGTCACGCAGAACAGCGCCAGGCCGGCGGCGTCGAGCACGGTGATCGAGCGCTGCACGCCCACCCACAGCTGGCGGGCCAAGAAGGCGGCGATGCCGGCTCCGCCGCCGACGGCCAGGTAGCGCCAGTCTCTGAACGCGGCGGGGGGCAGCGATCCGATGAGCACGTCGCGCATGATCCCGCCGCCAAGGGCGGTGATCACCGCCAGGACGACCACCCCCACGATGTCGAGGTTCTCGGCCTCCATGGCGGTGAGCGCGCCGTTCAGCCCGAACACGAAGGTGCCCGAGAGGTCGAGTGCCAGCTGGAGGGTGGAGGCCGGCTCGGCACCGGTGCTACTGCTCGCCGGCTCGAGGCGGGGCGAGCCAGGCCAGCGCGGCGACGACCATCGCTTGGATCCCGGTGTCCAAGGTGGGCTGGATCACCGGAGCGAAGTGCGCCGAGTGGTTGACGGGGATGTCCTGGGCGACTCGACCTGCCTGCTCGGCCTTTTCGTAGGTGGCGGGGTCGATCCCGCCGATCCCCCAGTAGCAGTAGGGGACGCCAAAAGCGTTCGGGATGTCGCTGAAGTCCTCGCTCGCGGTCTGCATCGGGAGCGACCGGGCGCGTTCTCCGAAGTGCGACGCGAACGCGGCGGCGACCTTGTCGGTGGTCTCGGCGTCGTTGCTCGTGAGGGGGAAGCGGTCGAACAGCTCGTAGTCGGCCGGCTTCGGGCATCTCGACGCCTGGCACTCGGCGTCGACGATCCTCTTGATGGCGTCGAGGACCGAGGTCCGGGTCGCCTCGCTGTAGGTGCGGACGTTGAGCTCGATCACGGCGTGGTCGGGGATCACGTTGCTCTTGGTCCCCGCCCGGATGCTCCCGACGGTGACCACGACCGGCTCTCCGGGACGGGTCTCGCGGGCCACGATCATCTGGAGGCGGACCACGATCATCGCCGCCAGGACGACGGGGTCGACGGCGGCCTGGGGCATCGATCCGTGCGCTCCGCGCCCGTGCAGGGTGATGCGCATGCTGTCTGCTGCTGACAAGGTCGGTCCGACGTGGGTGCCGACGAGACCCGATGGTGCGGGAAGGACGTGCTGGGCGAGGGCGACGTCCACCTTGGCCAGCCGCGCCGCCAGCCCGTCGTCGAGCATCCCCCTGGCTCCGTCGCCGGTCTCCTCGGCGGGCTGGAAGACGGCGATGACGGTGCCTGCCCAATGCCCACGACCCGCGGCGAGCAGATGGGCGGCGCCGAGCAGGCAGGCGACGTGCATGTCGTGGCCGCAGGCGTGCATCACCGGCACCTCGTTGCCCTCAGCGTCGGCGGCGGTGGCGTGGCTGGCGTAGTCGAGGCCGGTGGCCTCGGCGACCGGGAGGGCGTCCATGTCGGCCCGCAACAGCACGACCGGCCCCTCCCCGTTTCGAAGCACGCCGATCACCCCGGTCCCCCCGACCCCGGTGTGGACCTCGATGCCCGAGGCCCCGAGGCGCTCTGCAACCTTGGACGCCGTCGCGTGCTCCTCGTGGGAGAGCTCGGGGTGGGCGTGCAGGTCACGGTAGAGGTCCGCCGCCCAGCTCCGGACCGCTTCGAGCCCCGTGAGCACAGCGGCCGTAGGTGTCGGGCTCGAGGGAGCGGCCATCCCCCGATTGTGCCCACATCGGCGGTCGCATGCGAGAAGTTCCTGGGACCGACCGGCGGTGACCTTGAAGACCCACAGGCAGGGGCGAACCTCATCGGGCTGCACCGCGCCGATCTCGAGAGGCCGACCGTGCAGGCTCGGCGAGCCGAAGCGTCAGGAGTCTGCTGGCGATCGGAGTCTGACACCGACGAGGTGGGCGAGGGTGTCGACGGCATTGACCATGAGGTCGGTCTCGCTGAGGATCACCATGTCCAGCGCCGTCGGGGTCGGATCGCCGGCGGCCTGTGGCGAAGCGCCCCTCAGATCGGCGGCGAGGGCCACCTGGGTGGCTCGCAACGGGGGGTAGCCAGAGGGAGCAGACCCCCTCTGCAGCGCGACGACCACTGCGGACATGGCTTGTTCGACCTCGTCGCCGAGACGGTGGAGGTCGGATCGGGTCGGACCGGCGCTCGGGAGCTGTCCGTGCAGGACGAGCGCGCCCCAGACGTAGCGACGCACTGCGGCGAGGATGCCTTGCGCCGTCTCGGCGTCGAGCGCGTTCGGCGAGGCCGGTTTGCGGCCGGCCGGCTCGCTCAGCCAACGATCGACAGAGGCTTCGGCGTTGGAGCGTGCCAGGCGTGCCGCGAGCCGCAGCCGCTGCAGTGCCGCCCGATCGGCACTGGCCGGGTCGGCCCAGGCGTGGAGGAGCGCGGCGCCGTAGCGACCGTCGATCTCGACCAGGTCGGCCAGGCGATCGACGACGTGGGTGCGTTCCCAGGTCGGCCAGGCGGCGTAGGCCGCCAGGGCCAGGGCCGCACCGAGGAGGGTGTAGAAGACCCGGTCGGCGGCGAGGGAGGGCGCCGGGGAACCGGTGAAGGCGAGCAGGACGACCACGAGCGACGCGATGCCGACGCTGTAGATGACGTAGTTGGCGCGAAGCACGGCGACACTCGCGCCATACAGCGCCACGGTGAGCACGATCAGGCCAGCCGACGACGGCGCCAGCACGGCCAGCAACAGCGTGACCAGCCCGGCGCCGAGGAGGGTGCCGACGCTGCGGCCCAGTCCCCGGCTCAAGGTGGCGGCGAAGTCGGGCTTGAGGACGATCATGACGGTCATCGGGAGCCAGTAGCCATGACCCAGGGGGAACAGGTGGGAGATGGCGACGGCCACCGCCAGGGTGACACCGACCCGGAGGGCGTGGCGGAAGACCTCGGAGGTGCGGGTGAGGTTGGCGCGGACCAACTCGAGGCGACCCCCTGTCGTGCCGGCGAGCGGAGAAGGCCGCGAGCGGCTCCGCACGGGGCGGCCCGTGGTCGAGGCGGTGGTCTCGGGCGCAACGCGCTGGTCGCCGGCGGCCACCGCCGTCAGCTGGGTCACTGACCGAAGCTGGCCCGCCAGCGCCGTGAGGCCTCCGACGGCATGGGTGAGGGTCGCGCGCGTCGAAGGCTCGGCGGCCAGCGAGCGGAGGTGCTCGATGGCGGTTCGGTACCGCTCGCGGGCCCACGGGTCGGCGATGGTGCTGCGCCCGTCGCGCAGTGCGGCGGCGACGCCGGCCAGCACGTCGGCTGAGGCGGTGATGGCGTCCTCGAGGTAGCTGGCGGCGTCGAGGGCGCCGGCCTGGCCTGGAGGCGTGGCGATGCTCGAGGCGTGGGCGAGTCGGGCCCGGGCCCGGGCGATGCCGGCCACCTCGAGGCGGATCCGCTCCGCCTCGTCGGCCAACGCCTGGTAGGCGGCGGCGGCGGCCCGGTCGCCCCAGGGCTGGGTTTCGAGGAGGGCGGTGCGCAGCTTGTCGAGGACGCCGGGATCGAGGAGGTCCGACGGGTCACTGGCAAGGGCGCGGAGGTGGGCAGCCAGCAGCCGGTAGGCGTCGCTCGACATGGCGCGCTCCACTGGGAAGCGCTGGAGGGGCCAGGTCACGGCCACGAGGACGATCTGGATCGCGCCGCCGCACAGCGCCCAGAGCGCATTGAGCGCGGCCTGCTCGGGGCTGAAGGAGAACTGGGAGAAGACGACCAGGCCGATGACGGCTTGGAGGCCGACCACGCCCGGTGCCTCTCCGAACATCACCAGGAGCCCGGCGGTGATCCCCCAGAGGGCGGTGACCGCGATGTCTGGGCCCTGCAGGCGGCCGACGGTCGCCCCGACGAACGCGGAGACGGCGAAGGCCGCGGCGGCGAACGCCATGATCTTCACCCGGCTGCGATAGGTGCCTTGCAGCGACGCCATCCCCGCTGTCAGCGCGCCGACCGCCCCTCCCACGCCGACCAGGAGGTGGCCGGAGAGGTCGCCGACGACCAGCGGGATGGCGATGCCCAGTGCGCAGCGCGCTGCGGGCACCATGGCCAGCTTGGAGCGCTCCACGCGGATCGCGTCGTGGATCGGGCGCGTCCAGGTGGCAGACCACTCGCTCACCGGGTCCGCCAGCCGCATCCGGCGCCGGTCCGGCCTCGCGCCCGCGCGGCTGGTGCGCCGGGCCGCCTCGGCGCCATGGCGCTGCGGGCACCGAGCGGGCGACGACGTCGCGCGAACGGTGGCCGCCCCAAGGCGAGAGACCGGCACTCGGTGGTGTCAGAGGCTCCATGGCGCTGGCCCCACCTCGAGGCGGGGGAGGG
>JAJZZB010000208.1 GCA_021797795.1 Actinomycetes bacterium
CGACGCGGTCTCGGCGAACGCCCGGACCAAGGTGTGGTTCTCCATGTCCCCCGAGGACGCCCACGTGCTCGCCCGCCACGTCGCCCCCGAGGTCTCCGAGCACGACCTCTCCCACCTCGGCGCCTATACCGCGGCGGCGCGCCTCGTCGTGGGCGGCGAGGAGACCCCCGCCTTCACGCTTCGCACCCGCCCTGCGCCACCGCCCCAGCCCGGCCGGGCCCACGCGGTGCGCGCCGCCAACCGGGCCGCGCACCACCGGCCCCGGATCGAGGACGCCAAGCCGCTCGCCGGCCGCACGCTTCCCGCCGGCACGCGCACCGCCAGCGCCAGGACCAACGCCGGCGACGCCGGCACGATCGCCGCGATCGCCGGCGCACGAGCCGCCCGGGAAGCCAGGTCACCCTCGGCTCCGGGCGACGCCCACCAGGGGCTCCACGACGCGCTCCATGAGGGGCTCCGTCAAGGGCTCCGACCTGGATTGGAGCCCCCGGGTCCGCCCGAACCACCAGCACGCGGCGCCGGGGAGGGCTCCGCCGCGCCGGCGGACTCAAGGGGGAGGTGGTGGTGAGCTCGCTCGATCATGCCGGCCAGGGGCCGGTCCGCATGGCGTCGGTCCGCACCGGGTCGGCTGGGACCACATCGGCTCGCACTCGGTCGGCTCGCATTCGGCCGGCCTCGGCTGAGGCTGCTGAACCGCTCCTGCCGGCAGCTGGTCCGTCCGCTCCGGCATCGCCGACAGCTCCAGCCCGCTCCGCTCAACCATCGGCAGCCCAGCCGTCGGCAGCCAAGCCGTCGGCAGCCCAGCCGCCGACATCGCGGCACCCGTCCGCATCCTCGTCGGCAGGTGGTCCGGCGCCGTCAGGCGCTCCGCATCGCCTCTCTCGGCCGCCAGCCGGTGCTCCCCAACGCCGCGGGCCGAGCGGTCCCAGCCGTCGTGGCTGGCGGGACCTCGATACCCGGCTCCTCGGCGTCCTCGGCCGGCTCACCGGACGCGACCGGCGGCTCTGCCGGCTCCTCGACGAGCACCGGGTCCTCACCAGCGCCCAGGTCGCCGACGTCTGCTTCAGCGGGGCGCGCCGTGCCCGGATGCGCCTGGCGGAGCTGTATGGGCTCGACGTCCTCGACCGCTTCCGGCCACGCAGCGGTGGCAGCCCGGTCCCGTTCCACTGGGTGCTCGGCCCCCTTGGTACCGCGCTCGTCGCGGCCGAGGCCGGGGTCGATCCCTCCGACCTCGCCTGGCGCCGGCGGCTGGTGCACGACCTGGCCGCCAGCCAGCGCCTCGCCCATCTCGTGGGGACCAACGGCTTCTTCTGCGCCCTCGCCCGCTCGGCTCGTACCCGGGCCGGCTGCGCGCTGGAGGAGTGGTGGTCCGAGCGGCGTTGCGCGGCGGAGTGGGGCGAGGTCGTCCGCCCCGACGGCTACGGCGTCTGGAGAGAGCACACGACGAGCCTGCCGTTCCTCTACGAGCACGACAACGGCACCGAGCGCCTCGAGCGTCTCGCCCGAAAGCTCGACGGCTACGCCCGCCTCGCCGAAGCCGCCGGGCATCCCAACTGGGTCCTCTTCAGCTTCGGCTCCGAAAGGCGTGAGGCCGACGCCCGCCGGGTGCTCGCCCACCGGGTCGTCCCCGTCGCCACCAGCGCCCGCAGCGGGCGCACGGAACGCGACGCACCCGACGGGCCGGTGTGGCTCCCCACCGGCACGGGCACCACCACCCGGCTGCGCCTCGTCGAGCTCGCCTCGCTACCCGCCAGCCGAGCGTGAGCATCGCCCTCGACGACCCGGCCAGCTCGGCGCTCACCACCAAGGTCGCCACCGCAGCAGCCGGGCTCGTCCTCCTCGTCGCGCTGCTCGCCGCGGGGGCCGGGGCGGGCATCGCCTCGCTCCTCGGCGGAGGGGACACCGCCCCCTCCGCGACGGCCACCGCCTCCATCCCCCCGGCCATGCTCGCCCTCTACCAACAAGCCGCTGCGACCTGCCCGGGCCTGCCCTGGACGATCCTCGCCGCCATCGGCACCGTCGAGTCCGCCAACGACACCTCCACCCTTCCCGGCGTCCACTCCGGCGCCAACACGGCCGGTGCCGAAGGGCCGATGCAGTTCGAGCCGGGCACCTTCGCCGCGTACGACCTGCCCGTCCCGCCCGGCGGCGTCCCCCCGCCCGACGTCTACGACCCCGTCGACGCCGTGTACGCGGCCGCCCGGATGCTGTGCGCCGACGGTGCGGCCAACGGCGCCGACATCTCGGCAGCGGTGTTCGCCTACAACCATGCGTCCTGGTACGTCGCAGAGGTGCTCTCCCTCGCCCGCTCCTACGGCGAGAACCAGGCCCAGACCGTCGCGGCGGGGACGGCCGGGGGGATCGCGCTCGACTGGGCGCTCGCTCAAGTTGGCACGCGCTACATCTGGGGTGGCGAGACCCCCGGGGTGGGCTTCGACTGCTCTGGACCCACCCAGGCCGCCTACCGGGTTGCCGGGGTCGCGCTGCCCCGCACCGCCCAGGAGCAGTACGACGCGGGGCCACAGGTGCCTGCGGGCGAGCCGCTTCAGCCCGGCGACCTCGTCTTTTTCGGGAGCGGTCCCACGGACGTGTCGCACGTCGGGATCTACGTCGGTGTCCAGGACGGCCAGAGCGTCATGGTCGACGCGCCACACACCGGCGCCGACGTGCGGGTCGAGCCGTTCCCGGATGCGGTCGGTTCGACATGGGGCGGGGAGACCTACCTGGGCGCGTCGGCACCGTGACCGCTTGTCGCGATTGGAGCTCGACCCTTCTCGGTGGTGGGAGCCGGAGCACCTATCCGGGATCGTCGACGATGTCGACGATCCCGCTCGGAGCTTCGAGGAGCATGACAGTCCGGCGAACAGCGTCTGCCACGTGGACACATGGTGCCGGCGGTGGCTCCTCCTCGAAGTAGGTGCCGGGGCCATAAAGCCGGCCGTAGCGGACGACGACGCCGCCTGCGTCGAGCACCGTGCGCTCGAGGAACGCGACCGCTTGGCCACCGTCGCCGGGGAGCGGCCAGGCGACGCTCTGGGCGATCACCCGAGCGCCGCAGGTGCATGCTGCATCGACAAGGTTCGTCGTCCCCTCGCGCCGTACCCGGTTGTTGGCAGTTGCTTCGTCGAGGATCCGGTCGGGGTCGTCGGGTAGGTCGGTGAGCTGGTGGACCACGACGTCAGGGGAAAAGCTGGCCACGGCCCGAAGCAGCGCGTCGCGCTCGAAGACGTCGCAGAGCACCGGCTCGGCACCGACGTGTCGCAACCAGTCGACCTTCTCCGGGGTGCGGGTCATCCCTGCCACGTCGTGGCCCCCTTCGACGAGCAATGGCACGAGGTGGCGGCCGATCACACCGCTCGCACCTGCCACGAAGATCCGCACTGATCGATGCTACGTGCCGGGCAGCAGCCGACCGTGGTCCGGCTCAGCTCGACAGCCGCTCTGCGAGGGGCGCTCCGGCGTTCTCGACGTGCCGCTCGACGAAGCGCACGGTGAGGACGGCTCCGAGGAGGAACACCCCGCCGGCGATCACCATCCCGGTGCGCAGGCCGACGACGAAGGTTCCCCGGGAGGCGACCAGGGTCCCGAGGAGGGCAACGCCGATCACGCCGCCGACCTGGCGGGCAGCGTTCAGCGTCCCCGAGGCGATCCCTCCCCGCTCAGGCGGTGCTGCCTCCATGACTGCCGTCGTGGCTGCCGGCATCACGAGCGACATGCCGAGGCCTGCGGCCATGAACGGGGCGACGAGCAGCCAGTAGGAGCTGTGGGCTCCAGCCACGGCAAGGCCCGCCAGCCCCGCGCCGCCCACGACGAGGCCGACCAGCATGGGAAGCCTTGGCCCGGTGCGAGCCGTCATCCGCCCCGAGGCGGCCGATCCGATGACCGCCATGGCCAGCTCGGGGGTGAGCGCCACCCCGGCTCGAAGCGGGGTGAAGCCCCGGAGCTGCTGGAGGTAGAGGCTCATGACGAACAGCTCGCCGTAGAAGCCGAGATTGATGCACAGCCCCACGGCCGTGGCCGACGAGAACGTGGGTGAGGAGAACAGCCCCATCGCCAGCATGGGACTGCCCACCCGGTGCTCGATGACGACGAACGCGCCTGCGGCCACGGCGGACAAGGCCAGGCCAGCCGCCACCACCGGCGACGTCCAGCTAGATGCACCAGCCTCGATGAGCGCGACGGTGAGCCCGGCCAGACATGCGACCCCGGCGAGCTGCCCGGCGATGTCGGTGCCATGTCGCCTCCGTGGCGGGGAGGGCAGGAACCGGGCTGCGAGACCCAGACCTGCGACGCCGATAGGCACGTTCACGAAGAACACCGAGCGCCACCCGAGACCCGACACGAGAGCCCCGCCCACCACCGGGCCAGCACCGCCAGCGATGCCGGCCACCGCGCCCCAGATCCCAAAGGCCCGGCGCCGGGCTGCCTGGTCTAGGTAGGCGGCCTGTAGCAGCGAGAGGGAGGCAGGCACCGCGAGAGCGGCGCCGAGGCCCTGAATGCCGCGCGCCGCTATGAGCAGGCCGGTCGTGGGAGCGAGACCGCAGGCAAGTGACGAGACGGCGAAGATGACCATGCCGACCTGGAACACCGCCTTTGCTCCCCGGCGGTCCCCGATAGCTCCGGCCGAGAGCAGCAGCGCGCCGAAGACGAGGCTGTAGGCGTCGACGATCCACTGCAACCCGCTCGTCGAGGTGTGCAGGCTCTTCGAGAGCGCCGGGAGC
>JAJZZB010000036.1 GCA_021797795.1 Actinomycetes bacterium
CTGCTCGCTCCTTTCGGGGCGCGGGCGCAGCTCGTCCGGGCACGCTTCGACGCGGTCGCCGCCGTGCTCGAGCAGCTGGCCCCGGGCGAGCCCTTCGCCGGCGTCCTGTTCGACCTCGGGGTGAGCAGCCCGCAGCTCGACGAGGCGGCGCGGGGGTTCTCCTACCGCTTCGAGGCCCCCCTCGACATGCGGATGGACCCCGACGAGCCCGACAGCGCGGCCGACGTGGTGAACGGGTGGTCCGAGGAGGCGCTCGCCGGGCTCTTCTCCGAGAACGGAGAGCCCCGCTTCGCCCGGCGGATCGCCCGGGCGGTGATCGCCGCCAGGCCGCTGCGGACGACGCTCGAGCTGGCCGAGGTCGTCCGGAGCGCGATCCCGTCAGCCGCCCGCCAGCGCGGCGGGCACCCGGCAAAGCGCGTCTTCCAGGCGGTGAGGGTGGCGGTCAACCGGGAGCTCGAGCTGCTCCCTGTGGCCCTCGAGCGGGCCGCCTCGCGCCTCGCGCCGGGGGGCCGCGCCGTCGTCATCTCGTACCACTCGGGCGAGGACCGGATCGTCAAGCGGCTCTTCGCTGAGGCGGCGGCAGGGTGGTGCACCTGCCCGCCCGGCCTGCCGTGCGTGTGCGGCGCAGTGCCGGCGATGCGGGTGCTCACCCGCGGCGCCCGCATGCCCTCTGCCGCCGAGCTGGCGGCCAACCCGCGGTCGACCAGCGCACGGTTGCGGGTGGCCGAGCGACTCGAGGCCCCCTGGCGGGCCGGCCGAGCAGGAGAGGAGGCCTAGATGGCGACGAGGAGCTCGGCACTCGAGCGGGCGACCGGACGACGAGCAGAGAGCGAGCCGCGGGGAAAGGCGCGGCCCCAGCTCGGCGTCGTCGACCACCGCCATGCGCTCCAGCGCGCCCGCCGCCGCCAGGCCCGGGCGCTCTACTTCCTGTCGGGGGGCGTCCTCGCCGCCGCCCTCACCGTGGCGGCCGCCGGGCACGCCATGCTGGCCGCCACCCAGCTCCGCTCCGACACCTTGCAGTCCCAGCTCGCCGGTGCGGTCGGCACCGAGCAGAACCTCGAGCTGCGAAAGGCGACGCTCGAGTCGCCGAGCCGCGTGATGTCGCTCGCCGAGCACCGCTACAAGATGGTGGCGCCGAGCGGCGTGACCTACCTCCAGCCGGTGGATCCCGGCGAGAGCGTGCTGCAGGCGCACGAGTCGGCCCGGCCGGCGGCCCACCGGTCCGCGTCTGTCCCCTCACACCGACCGTGACGATGAAGGGGCCCCGTCCCTCGAGCGGCGCCCGCCGCCACACGGGCCGCCGGGCGACGGGCCGCGCCTCCGGCCGGGCGCGCCCTGCCCGTGCTGCGGCCCGCCGGGTTGCCACCCCCCGGCGCCGCCGGCCGGCCGGGCCCGAGCCGCGGGAGACCGCCGGGTCCCGGCGCGTCCCGGCAGCCCCGACGTCACCTCGTCAGAGCCGGCGCACGCACCCGAGCGGAGCGGTCCAGCGCCGCCGGATCGGCGTCATGCTGCTCGCCACCTCGCTCATGCTCGCCCTGCTGTTCGCGAGGGTGGTCGACGTCCAGGGGCTCGCCGCCTCGGGCTATGCCGCCTACGGCGCCAACGAGCAGTTCCAGAAGGTGCCGCTGCCGGCCATCAGGGGGACGGTCTACGACCGCAACGGCAACATCCTCGCCACCTCGGTGCCGAGGGTCGACGTCGTCGCCGACGACTTCTTGATCCACCCGGTCTCGCTCGCCGCTCGCTACGCCGCCCAGCTGGCACGCGTCCTGCACGTCGGCTCGTCGCTGCTCGACTCCGAGCTCACCCGCAAGAGCGGCTACGTGCCGCTCGCCCTCGATGTCAGCCAGGCGGTCGCCGGCAAGGTGGCGGCGCTCGCCCTCCCCTTCGTCTCCTTCGTCCCGACCCAGCAGCGCAAGGACCCGGCGGGCTCCCTCTTCTCGCCGCTGCTCGGCGTGGTGGGTTGGAACGGGAAGGGGATGTCGGGCCTCGAGTACCAGTACCAGCAGCTGCTCGCCGGCAAGTCCGGCTCCGAGCAGGTGGCCATCGGCTCGGCGGGGGAGCAGCTGCCGGGCGGGGCGCGGGCGCTCCGTCCGGCCGTCCAGGGCAAGGGGCTCGTGCTCAGCCTCGACGAGCCGCTCCAGTACGAGGTGACCAAGGCGCTCGGCGCCCAGGTGCTCGCCCAGCACGCCTACAGCGGCGTCTGCGTCGTGCTCGACACCCACACCGGCGGTGTCCTCGCCATGGTCAACCTCCAGCGCCAGGGGAGCAAGGTCGTGCCGGCGACCCAGAACCTCGCCACCAACGCCGTCTACCAGCCCGGGTCGGTGATGAAGATCGCCACCTTCTCCGGCGCCCTGCAGGAGCACCTCGTCACCCCGAACGAGCGCCTCATGGTCCCCTTCACCACCTGGGTCGGAGGGTGGCCCTTCCAGGACGCCTGGTTCCACCCGACCGAGCCGCTGCCCGTGACCCAGATCCTCGCCCAGTCCTCCAACGTCGGCACGATCGAGATCGCCCACATGCTCGGCGCCACCCGCCTCGACTACTACCTCCACCAGCTCGGCTTCGGTCGGCCGACCGCCCTCGACTGGCCCGGGCAGTCCGCCGGCCTGCTGCCGCCGGTGTCGGCCTGGTCGGGCTCGGACATGGGCACCATGCCGATCGGCACCGGTGAGGCGGTGACCGCCATGCAGATCGTCGACGCCTACAACACCGTGGCCGACGGGGGCGTGTACATGCCGCCCCGCCTCGTCGAGGGTGTGGTCGGGCCGAACGGGCGGGAGCGCCTCCTCGCCGAGCACGGGGCACACCGCGTGCTCGACCCATCGACGGTGGCCGAGCTCGTCCCGATGATGGAGGACGTCACCGCCGAAGGGACCGGGGTCCTCGCCCAGATCCCCGGCTACAAGGTCGCCGGCAAGACGGGGACGGCGCAGATCCCGAGCACGACGCACCCCGGCTACCAGCCCGGGGCCTGGGACGCCACCTTCGTCGGGTTCGTGCCGGCCGGGAACCCGCAGCTGACCGCCGTCGTGATGCTGCACCACCCGACGGCGATGTACGGTGGCTCGGCTTCGGCCCCCGTCTTCGCCACGATCATGAGATACGCGCTCCGCCACTTCGACATCTCCCCGAGCGGCGCGAGCGGTCTGTCCGCCACGACGTCGGGCGCCCTCCCGGCCCCGTGACGGCTCCTGGCGGAGGAACCGGGGTGGACCTGGCCGCTCGGAGCGAGGTCTCGCCGGCGACGGTCGCCGACATCTGTGGGCGACTCGCCCCGGTGCTCGGGCCGGTGACGGTGCTCGGCGACGACGCCGTCGAGATCGTCGCCGTCGAGCACGACCACCGGACGCTCAGCCCGACTGCCTCGCCGAGGCGGGGGACGCTGTACTGCTGTCTCCGCGGAGCCCTGCACGACGGCCACGACCACGCCGCCGAGGCCCGTGCGGGCGGCGCCGTCGCCTTTGTCTGCGAGCGCGACCTCGGTGCGGCGGCCGACGGCGCGCCCCAGGTCGTCGTCCCTCCCGGGGCGGCTCGCCAGGCCATGGCGCTCGCCGCCTGCGTCGTCGAGCACGATCCGGCCGGCTCGCTCGCGACGATCGGCGTCACCGGCACGAACGGCAAGACGACGACCACCCACCTGATCGTCTCGATCCTCGCGGCGGCGGGCTACGAGGCCGGCCTCGTCGGCACCCTGTCCGGCGAGCGCACGACACCCGAGGCGAACGAGCTGCAGCGGCGGCTCGCCGCCATGGCCTCGGCGGCCCGGGTGGCCGGCCGGCCGGGAGCCGCCGCCATGGAGGTCACCTCGCACGCCCTCGTCCAGCACCGCGTGGACGGCTACGTCCACGACGTCGCCGTCTTCACCAACCTCTCCCAGGACCACCTCGACTACCACGGGACGATGGAGGCCTACTTCGAGGCGAAGGCGACCCTGTTCACGCCCGAGCACGCCGAGAGGGCGGTCGTGAACGCCGACGACGGCTACGGGCGGCGCCTGCTCGAGAGGCAGGGGATCGAGACGGTGCCCTTCTCCCTCGCCGAGGCGGGCGACCTCTCGCTCACCGCCGGGGAGACCCGCTTTCTGCTCCGCGGCCACGAGGTCCACCTCGGCCTCATCGGCCAGTTCAACGTGGAGAACGCCCTGGCGGCCGCCGCCGCCGCCCGGGCGCTCGGGGTGGACGACGCCGTCGTCGCCGAGGGTCTCAGCCGGGCCCCGGCCGTGCCGGGCCGCTTGGAGCCGGTCGAGAACGCGCTCGGCCTGCGGGTCCTCGTCGACTACGCCCACACCCCCGACGGGCTGGCGCAGGCCTGCACCGCCGTCAGGGACCTGCTCGGGCCGGGCTCGAGGCTTGTCGTGGTCTTCGGCGCCGGCGGCGACCGGGACCCCGAGAAGCGGCCGCCCATGGGGGCCGCCGTCTCGGCGGCGGCCGACGTGGCCGTCCTCACGACCGACAACCCCCGCCACGAGGACCCCGAGGAGATCATGGCGGCGGTCGCCCGGGGCTGCACGGGCCCTGCAGAGCTCCGCCTCGAGTCCGACCGGCGGGCCGCCATCGGGCTCGCCCTCTCGCTCGCCGGGCCGGGCGACCTCGTCCTCGTCGCCGGCAAGGGGCACGAGACGACCCAGCAGGTCGGCGACGAGCTCCACTCCTTCGACGACCGCCTCGTCGTGGCCGAAGAAGCGAGCCGACTGGCCGGTGTGCCGTGATCTCGATCTTCACCGCAGGCGGCGTCGCCATCCTCGTCGCCGGCTTCGGCACCCCGCTGTTGCTCCGCTTCCTCGTGAAGTGGAGGATCGGCCAGCACGTCCGTGAGGACGGCCCCGGCTCGCACGCCGCCAAGCAGGGGACGCCGACGATGGGCGGGATCGCCATGCTGGCCGGCATGCTGGCGGGCTACGTCCTCGGTCATGTCGGCACGAAGACGAGCTTCACCCGCTCCGGCTGGCTCGTCGTGCTTGCGGTCCTCGCCACGGGGGTCATCGGCGCCGCCGACGACTGGATCAAGGTCAGCCGGCGCCGCAGCCTCGGACTCAACAAGCGGGCGAAGGCGAGCCTGCAGCTCGCCGTGGCGATCGGCTTCGGCCTCGCCGCCATGTACTGGGCCGGGATCGACCGGTCCGTCTCGTTCACCCGGTTCGACTTCCCTGACTTCGTGCTGCCGGTGGGCTGGTACGTGCTCTGGTGCGTCCTCGTCATCGTCGGCGGGTCCAACTCGGTCAACCTCACCGACGGCCTCGACGGCCTGGCGGCGGGCTCGTCCGCCTTCACCTTCAGCTGCCTCGCGCTGATCGGCTACTGGCAGTTCCGCCACTTCGGCATCTACCACGTCACCCATGCCATCGACCTCGCCCTCGTGGCGGTGTCGATGGCGGGTGCCTGCGTCGGCTTCCTCTGGTGGAACGCCGCCCCGGCGCGCATCATCATGGGTGACACCGGCTCGCTCGCCATCGGGACCGGGATCTCCTGTCTCGGGCTCTCGATGAACGTCACGCTGCTCATCCCGATCATCGGCGGCCTGTTCGTCATCGTGACCCTCTCGGTCGTGATCCAGGTGATCGCCTTCCGCATCTTCCACACCCGGGTCTTCCGCATGGCCCCGCTCCACCACCACTTCGAGCTGATGGGCTGGCCCGAGACGACCGTCACCGTCCGGTTCTGGATCTTCAGCGGTCTGTGCACTGCCCTCGGCCTGGGGCTCTTCTACGCCGATTACCTGTCCGCCTCCGGGACGCTGCGATGAGCGGTCCCCCCTCGGCCGGCGCCCCGGTGAGCCTGGTCGTCGGCTTCGCCGTCACGGGCCAGGCCGTCGCCCGGGAGCTCGTCCAGCGGGGCCAGGCCGTCGTGGCGGTGGACGACGGCGAGCCCCGTGCCGACGCCGAGCGGACGGCCGCCGCGATCGGCGCGCAGCTCGTCTGGGGTCCCTCGAGGGCCCGCCTGGCGGCGCTGGCGGCGGGCTGCGAGCTCGTCGTCCTCTCTCCGGGGGTGCCGCCGAGCCACCCGATCTTCTCGGTCGCCGACCCGGGGCGCATCGTCTCGGAGATCGAGCTCGCCGCCTCGCTCGCGACCGCGCCCGTCGTGGCGATCACGGGGACCAACGGCAAGACGACCGTCACCTCGCTCGTCACCGAGATGCTGCTCGCCGAGGGCCGGCGCGCCGAGGCCGTCGGCAACATCGGGCGGCCCTTCATCGAGGCGGTCGGCGCCGGCGAGGCCGACACCTTCGTCGCCGAGGTCTCCTCCTTCCAGCTCGCCTGGACGAGAGCGTTCCACCCGAGCGTCGCCTGCTGGCTCAACCTGGCCGAGGACCACCTCGACTGGCATGCCGACATGAACGAGTACGCCGCCGCCAAGGCGCGCATCTGGGCGAACCAGGGCCAGGGCGACGTGGCGGTCGTGAACGCAGACGACCCGGTCGTCATGAAGTGGGCCGAGACCGCCCCGGGCCGCGTCGTCACCTTCGGGCGCGAGGGGGAGGTCCGCGAGGTCGGCGGCGTGATCGTCGCCCCCTCGGGCGAGATCTGCGCCGTCTCCGAGCTCTGGCGCCGGCTCCCCCATGACGTCTCGAACGCCTGTGCCGCCTCGGCGGTGGCGCTGGCGGCCGGCGCCGGGCGGGACGCCTGCGCGAAGGCGCTCCGGCGGGGTGTGACGATGCGCCACCGGATCGAGCTCGTCGCCCGGCACGGGGGCGTGTCGTACTTCGACGACTCGAAGGCGACGACGCCGTCGGCCGTGCTCGCCGCCCTCACGGGCTTCGAGCACGCCGTGCTGATCGCCGGCGGGCGAAACAAGGGCCTCGACCTCGCCGCCATCACGCGGGGGCTCGAGTCCGAGGAGATGGCGGGGCGCGGCCCCGGTCTCGGCCGGCTGCGGGGCGTGGTGGCGATCGGCGAGGCCGCCGACGAGGTGAGCGAGGCCTTCGCGCCAAGCGGGGTCGTGATCCGCCGCGCCGGCTCGATGGGCGAGGCGGTGAGGGCGGCGACGGCGATGGCCGCCGCCGGCGACGCCGTCATCCTCTCGCCCGGCTGCGCCTCGTTCGACTGGTACCGGAACTACGGCGCCCGGGGCGACGACTTCGCCCGTGTGGTGCGCCTCATGGCCGGCGAGGGGGTCGGCCCCCCCGGCGAGGCCGGGCAAGGACAGCTCCGCGAGCAAGGGGGAGTGCGATGAGTGGTGCCACGGCAGCCGGCGAGGTGCGCCGGACCGCCCCGGCGAAGAAGCCGGCCGCCCCGGCGAGGCGGCGCCGGGCGCCAGCGAGGGCGACCGCCGGCGAGCGGCAGCTCGGTCGGGCGACGGCCCTCGAGCACCGGGTGCTCATCGGATCGGTCTTCTGCCTGTGCGGCATCGGGCTGCCCATCGTGCTCTCCGCCTCGGCCGTCCTCTCGGCCGAGGCGGGCGCCTCGGTCTACTCGCTGTTCATCCGCCAGGGGCTCTTCCTCGTCATCGGTCTCCTCGGGGCGGTCGTCGCCTCCCGGGTCCGCCCTGAGCTGCTCCGTCGCTTCCGTTTCATCCTGCCGTTCGGCACGATGGTGCTCCTTGTCGCCGTCTTCCTCCCCGGCCTCGGGCACGGCGCCGGCGGGTCCAGCCGCTGGATAGGGGTCGGCCCGATCCAGATCCAGCCCTCGGAGCTCATGAAGCTGGCGATGGTCGTCTTCGCCGCCGACCTGCTCGCCAGGCGGGCGGCCCGTCCCGACCACTGGAGGGCGGTCGTCGTGCCGCTGCTCGCCCTGCTCGGCCTCGCCGGTGTCCTCATCATGAAGCAGCCCGACCTCGGGACGTGCATCGTGATCTCCTGCATCGCCTTCGCCCTCATGTTCTCCGCCGGTGTCCCGGGCCGGCAGCTCGCCGGGGCTGCCGCCCTCGTCGGCGTCCCCGGCGCGGTGCTCGCCCTCGCCGCCCCGTACCGCCGGGCGAGGCTGCTGTCGTTCGTCAACCCGTTCTCGCACGCGGCGGGCAGCGGCTACCAGGTGGTGCAGTCGCTCGTCACCCTCGGGCAGGGCGGCCTCAACGGACAGGGGATCGGCGCCTCCCCGACGACCTGGGGCTACCTGCCGAACGGCCACACCGACTTCATCTTTGCCGTCATCGGCGGGAACCTCGGGATCCTCGGCACCCTCGCCGTCCTCACCCTCTTCGGCGCCTTCGGCTGGGCCGGCCACCGGGTCGCCCAGCGCGAGCAGGACCCCTTCACGCGCTATGTCGCCATCGGGATCACCTGCTGGATCGTGGTCCAGGCGGTGATCAACGTCGGCGGGGTGGTCGGTGCCCTCCCGGTGACGGGGATCCCGCTGCCGTTCATCTCCTACGGCGGGTCGGCGCTCGTGCTCGCCCTCGTCGGCACGGGGCTGCTCGTCGGGATCGCCCGCCGGCAGGTCCCCTCCCAGCCCGCCGTGCGACTCGTCACGCCGCCGGCGCCGGCATCTCGGCGCCCGGCGGAGCGGGGCCGACGTCCGGCGGTGAGCGGGACGCCGTGACGGGGCGGCCCTACGCCGTCGTCACCGGAGGCGGGACCGGGGGGCACGTGTCACCCGCCCTGGCGGTCGCGGAGGCGCTCGTGCGGGCCGGCCACCCTCGCTCGTCGGTCGTCTTCGCCGGCGGCCGGCGGGGCGTCGAGGGCCGCCTCGTGCCCGAGGCCGGCTTCGCCCTCCACCGGCTGCCCGGCCGGGGCATCAAGCGGCAGCTGTCGGCCGACAACCTCTCCTCGGCCCTCGGCCTCGGGGTGGCCGTCGTCATGGCCTTCGGCCTCGCCCTGCGGGAGCGGCCACGGGTCGTGGTGAGCGTCGGCGGCTACGCCGGCCTCGCCTACGGGCTGGCAGCCGTCGCCCTGCGCATCCCCCTCGTCGTCGTGAACCTCGACGCCGTCCCGGGAGCCGTCAACCGCCTTCTCGGCCGCTTCGCGGCCGCCAATGCCGTCGCCCTCCCCGGCACGCCGCTGCCCGGGGCGAGGGTCACCGGCGCCCCCGTGCGCGACGCCGTCCTCGCCCTCCGGCGCTCGCCCGAGCAGGCGGCTGCGGTGCGCGCCCGGCTCGGGATCGGCCGAGGCCGGCGGCTCGTCGTCGTGACCGGCGGGTCGCTCGGGGCCGGCTCCCTCAACGCGGCGGCCCTCGACCTCGCCGATCGCTGGCGGGAGCGCTCCGACCTCGCCCTCTACCACCTCGCCGGCGGGCGCAACCTCGAGTCTGTCGGTGCAGAGACGGACTCGAGGGGGCTGTCACAGCCGGGCCGGGCCCTCGAGTACCGGCTGGCGGGCTTCGATGCTGCTCTCGTCGAGGCGCTCGCCGCCTGCGACGTCGCCGTCAGCCGGGCCGGCGCCTCGACGGTCGCCGAGCTCACCGCCCTCGGCGTGCCGAGCGTCCTCGTCCCGCTGCCCGGAGCCCCGGGCGACCACCAGACCCGCAACGCCGAGGCGCTCGAGGCGGCGGGAGCCGCCGTCGTGCTGGCGGACCGGGAGCTCACCGGCGAGCGGCTCGGCGAGGTGCTCGAGAGCCTCGTCGACGAGCCGGGCCGCCTGCAGCAGATGGGCGAGGCGGCGCGGTCCCTCGGCCACCGGGAGGCGGCCGCCGAGGTTGCCCGGATGGCGGAGGCGGCAGCCGATGCGCGAACCTCGAGGAGGAAGCGATGATCGACCTCTCCACTCCACAGCGCATCCACGTCGTCGGTGCGGGCGGTGCGGGGATGAGCGCCATCGCCACCGTCCTGTCCACGATGGGCCACCGCGTCAGCGGCAGCGACCTCAAGTTCTCGCGCCCGCTCGAACGGCTGGCGGCCGCCGGGCTCGAGGTGCGGGTCGGCCACGACCCGGCCAACGTGGAGGGCGCCGACGCCCTCGCGATCTCGACCGCCATCCCGGCCCACAACCCGGAGGTCGTCCGGGCAGGCGAGCTCGGGCTCCCGGTGCTCTCGCGGGCCGACGTCCTCGAGGCGGTGGCGGCGCTGCGGCGGACCGTCGCCATCGCCGGCACGCACGGCAAGACGACGACCTCGTCGATGCTCTCGCTCATCCTCGTCGAGGCCGGGCTGCGGCCGAGCTTCATCATCGGGGGCGACCTGAACGACATCGGGACGAACGCCGTCTGGGACTCCGGCGAGTGGCTCGTCGTCGAGGCGGACGAGAGCGACGGGACGTTCCTGCGGCTCTCGCCGGAGATCGCCGTCGTGACGAGCCTCGAGCCCGACCACCTCGAGCACTACGGCAGCTTCGACGAGCTGAGAGCGGCCTTCGCCCGCTACGTCGGCGACTCCTCGGTCGCCCTGCTGTTCGGCGACGCCCCGGAGCCGGCCAGCCTCTTGGCGGTGGCGCCGACCGGCTCGGCGCTGTTCGGCCGCCGCCAGGAGGACCGCTTCGCCCTCTCCGGGGTCGACAGCCGCCGGGGCGAGGTCTCCTTCTCGCTGGCGGACGGCGGGATCGACCTCGGCCGCTTCAGCCTCCCGCTTCCCGGCGAGCACAACGCCCTCAACGCGGCCGCCGCCGTCTCGGCCGCCGTCATGGTCGGCGTCGACGTCGAGGACGCCCGCCGGGCGATCTCCCGCTTCGCCGGCGTCGCCCGGCGCTTCGAGTTCCGCGGCGAGCGCCATGGCGTGACCTTCGTCGACGACTACGCCCACCTGCCCGGCGAGGTGGCCGCCTCCCTGCACGCCGCCCGCCAGGGCGGCTTCGAGCGCACCGTGGCCGTCTTCCAGCCGCACCGCTACTCGCGCACCCAGCGCCTCGCCCCGGGCTTCGCCGACGCCTTCGTCGATGCCGACATCGTGATCGTGACCTCGGTGTACGCGGCGGGGGAGGCTCCCCGGCCCGGCGTGTCGGGCCAGCTCGTCGTCGACGCCGTCCTCGCCGCCCATCCCGGGGCGGAGATCTCCTACGTCCCGGACCACGAGGGCCTGCTCTCTGTCCTGCGGGCGAGGCTGCGATCCGGGGACCTGTGCATCTCGCTCGAGGCGGGGGACCTGACCGGCCTGCCCGACGAGCTGCTCGGCGACGACTCGTGGTGACCGACGAGGCCGTCGAGTCCGCCCGGCGCGCCCTGGCGGGGCTGGCCGAGACGGACGTCCCGCTCGGGCCGATGACCACCTACCGGGTGGGCGGCCCGGCCGCCCTGTTCGTCGAGATCGGCTCGGAGCACGACCTCGAGCGGGTCTGCCGGGCGGTCTCGGCGAGCGGCGTGCCCGTCCTCGTCGTCGGCAAGGGGTCGAACCTGCTCGTCGCCGACGGCGGCTTCGAGGGGCTGGCGGTCCGCCTCGGGGACCGGTTCGCCACCGTCGAGGTCGAGGAGGAGACCGTCCTCGCCGGGGCGGCGGCCGCCTACCCCGTCCTCGCACGGCGGACGAGCGCGGCCGGGCTCTCGGGGATGGAGTGGGCGGTCGGCATCCCCGGGTCGGTCGGCGGGGCGGTGCGCATGAATGCCGGCGGGCACGGGGCCGAGACCAAGGACCGCCTCACCCGGGCTCGGGTCCTCGACCTCTTCGAGGCCTCCGCCGAGCCCAGGTGGCGCTCCCGGGACGAGCTCGACTTCTCCTACCGGCGCTCGGCCATCGGCCCGGGGGAGGTCGTCCTCGAGGCCTGCTACGCCCTCGAGCCGGGCGATCCCACCGCCGGCGCCGCCCGCATCTCCGAGATCGTCCGCTGGCGGCGCGAGAACCAGCCCGGCGGCCAGAACGCCGGCTCGGTCTTCACGAACCCCCCGGGCGACTCGGCCGGTCGCCTCGTCGAGGCGACCGGGTTGAAGGGCATGCGGATCGGGACGGCCGCCGTCTCCGACAAGCACGCCAACTTCATCCAGGCCGACGCCGGCGGCTCGGCCGACGACGTCCGCCGGGTGATCGAGGTGGTCCGGCAGAGGGTGCTCGAGCGAACCGGCGTCGAGCTCGCCGTCGAGGTGCGCCTCATCGGTGCCGGGCGGGTGCCGGCGGGCTGACGGCCACCGGCCCGGCGGCCGGCCAGGAGACCTCGAGGAGCGCCCCGCCGAGGTCGGAGGCGGAGATGGCGAGCCGGCCCCCCGTCCCCCTCGCCACCGAGTCCGCGATGGCGAGGCCGAGCCCGTGCCCGCCCCGCTCGGTCGTCGCCCGGCGGAAGCGCCGGACGATCTCCGCCCGGTCGGCCTCGTCGATCCCCGGGCCGTCGTCCTCCACCCTGAGGGCGACCCGTCCGGGGGACTCGGCGAGCGCCGAGATCCTCACCGTGCCGCCCTCGGGGGCGTACCGGCAGGCGTTGTCGGCCAGGGTGCCGGCGAGCTTGTCCAGCCACTCGGGCGGGGCGACGACGGTGAGCGGCCTGCCGGGATCCCTCTCGAGGCGGAGCTCGAGGGACTGCGAGCGGGAGGAGGCCACGGCGCCGAAGCGCCCGACGCAGCGTCGGGCGATCTCGGCGAGGTCGACCGCCTCGCTGGCGGGCGGCGAGGGCTCGGAGTCGAGGCGGGCGAGCCAGAGCAGGTCCTCCACGATGAGCCGGAGCCGCTGGGTCTCGGCGGCCACGCGCTCGAGGGTGGCCTCGTACTCCCCGGCCGTCCGCGGGAGGCTGCGGGCGAGGCTCACCTCGGCTTCGATGACGCTCAATGGGGTCCGCAGCTCGTGCGAGGCGTCGGCGGTGAACTCGAGCTGGCGGCGCCGGGACGCCTCGACCGGGCGGGCCGAGCGGAGGCCGATGGCGAGGGCGACGAAGAAGAAGGCGAGCAGCAAGAAGGGCAGGGCGATCGCCTCGGAGGTCACGAGCACCGCCTCGACGTGGCCGAGCTCGGTCAGGCTCTCGCCGGCGAGCAGCCAGCCTGTGCGGGTGCGGAGCCACTCGAGCCGGTAGGTCGTGTGGGTGATGCCGTCGTTGTAGGCGAGCGGGTGGCCGCTCGGCGGAGGTCCGGTCCCCGCCGGCAGCAGCGGGTCCTCGGGCGCCGAGCGGGTGAGGTTGCCGTCGTGGGCGAAGGCCCACAGCGCGATCGGCTCGCCGTAGATGCCGAGCCCGTAGCGGGCGCCGTTCGTCTGCACCCCGGAGCTGGCGAAGGCCTCCACCGGGTTGTGGACGGCCGAGGCCAGCCGCTCGGAGAGCTGCCGGTCGACCTGCCCGGTGAGGTGCTGGGCCACGGCGTAGTCGAGGACGGCGACGACACCGGCGTAGGAGACGGCGATGAGGGCGGTGGCGATCCCGGCCACCCGGAGCGCCCCGAGGAGGTCCCGCCGGCTCACGCGGCCGCGCAGGCTGAGCTTCATGCGGCGGTCGTGCCGACGGCGCGGTACCCCGTGCCGCGCACCGTCTCGATGCGCAGGCTCGAGCCCGCCAGCTTGGAGCGCAGGTGGGCGATGTGGACGTCGATGGTGTTCGAGCCGACGGCGCTCGCCTCGTCCTGCCAGGCGTGGATGGCGATCGAGGACCGGCTCACGACGGCCGGCGCCCGTTCGAGGAGGAGCTCGAGGATCCGCCGCTCCATCGGGGTCACCGCCAGCGGCGACCCGCCGACGGTGACCTCCATGCTCGAGAGGTCGAGCGCCACGTCGCCGAGCTCGAGGGAGGGCTGGTGCGGGGCCGGCGAGCGCCGGCGGAGCGCCCGGAGGCGGGCCAGCAGCTCGGAGAAGTCGAAGGGCTTGACGAGGTAGTCGTCGGCGCCGGCGTCGAGGCCCTCGACGCGGTCGGCGGGGAGGTCCCTGGCGGTCAGCATGAGCACCGGGACGGCGTTGTGGCGGCGCCGCAGGTCGGTCACGAGCTCGATCCCGCTTCGCCTCGGCATCCGCCAGTCGAGGACGAGGACGCCGTACTCGTAGGTCGCGAGGTAGGCGAGGGCCTCCTCACCGTCCGCCGCCGCGTCGACGACGTAGCCGGCCTCGGCGAGACCCCTCGCGATGACCGAGCGCAGGCCGGGGTCGTCTTCGGCCACGAGAACCCTCACAGCGAGGTTGTATCCGAAAAGCGGGAGATGCGCAGGTCGGACGGTTCACGAGGCCTTCAGGTAGCAGGTGCATGCTCTAGGTGGGAAAGGACGTGGAGTGAGACGCAGCCAAGAGGTGACCGAGCGCCCCGGCAGGAGCGCCCGGGGAGGGTCCCGGCGGGCAGGGCGCCGGCGGGCGAGACGGGCCGCACGGACCACTGCCCAGGGTTGGCGGCGGCGCCTCGCCATCGGGCTCGGGGCCGTCGTCCTGCTCGTCCTCGTCGCCGGCGGGGTGGCCTGGTGGTACCTCAACCACGAGCTCGACGCCGCCAGGAGGGTGACGATCGGGAGGGGCATCCTGCACGTCTCGAAGCCCGGGGCGCCCTACAACCTCCTGCTCATCGGCTCGGACACGCGGCAGTTCGTCAACAACGCCCAGCAGGCCCGGGCCTTCGGGTCCGGCTCGGTCGTCACGGGCCAGCGCAGCGACGTCGTCATCATCGCGAGGGTCGTCCCGGCTGAGCGGCGGATCTACATGCTCTCCATCCCGCGGGACACCTACGTCAACATCCCGGGCCACGTCCGGTACATCTCGGGGATGAACCGGGTCAACGCCGCCTTCAACGAAGGCCCGGGCCTGCTCATCGAGACGCTGAAGCGTGACTTCGGCATCCCGATCGACCACTTCGCCGAGGTGAACTTCGCCGGCTTCCAGGGCATGGTGGACGCCGTCGGCGGCATCCGGATCGACTTCCCCTACCCCTTGCGCGACGCCTACACCGGCCTCGGCATCGGCCACACCGGCTGCCAGCTGATCAGCGGGGGCAACGCCCTCGCCTACGTCCGCAGCCGCCACCTCTACTACCGGCAGGGCGGGGCGTGGACCCCCGACTACGGGAGCGACTGGTCCCGGATCCGGCGCCAGGACGTGTTCTTCCACGCCCTGCTCGACCAGGTGAGACAGAAGGCGACCAACGTCGTCGCCATGAACGACCTCCTCGGCGCCGTCGTGCACAACCTCACGGTCGACTCGACGATGTCCAACAGCATGCTCATCAACCTGGCGCTGCAGTTCCGCCACGTGGACGCCGGGGCGATCCACACCGAGGTGCTGCCGACCATCCCCGACGTGCTCCCGAGCGGGGCCGACGTCCTCCTGCCGGCGGAGCCCTTCGACAGGAGGATGGTGGCGAGCTTCCTCGCCCTCGGGACCGCCCGTCACCACCGCGCCCACCCGCCGACGACCGCCGCCCCGGGCTCGACGACGCCGACGACCGCCGCCCCAGTCACGACGACGGCGCCTTCCTCCTCGAACGTCGTCTTCGACAACCAGCCCGAGCCCTGGAACGGGACGCCGTGCTGACCCGGCGGCGCCGAGCCGGCGGCCGGGGCGGGTATCCGCCGTTGCCGGCCCGCCATCGGACACAGTAGGAGGCGTGACCGACCCGCGCATCCACGAGCGGCGCGTCCTCGTCGCCCGCGAGAAGGGTCGCCGCCGCCGCCGGTTGCTCACCGGCGTGGCCGTCCTCGTCGCCCTCGCCGGCGGCGGTCTCGCCCTCGTCCACTCCTCCCTCTTCGGCGCCCGCCACGTCGAGATCACCGGCTCGGCCCACGTCGCCCGCCCCGAGGTGGTGGCGGTCGCAGGCCTCGAGGGGGCACCCCCGCTCGTCGACCTGTCGCCAGCCGCCATCGCGAGGCGCCTCGAGCGCCTGCCGTGGGTCGAGACGGCCTCGGTCTCGCTCTCCTGGCCGACGACGGTCCGCATCGCGATCGTGCCGCGCACCCCGGTGGCCGCCCTGCGCGCCGGGGCCGGCTGGGCCGTGGTCGACCCGACCGGGCGGGTCCTCGAGGACGTCGCCTCGCGACCCTCCAGCCTGCCGGTGGTCTCGACCGGCGGGGCGGCCGTGCCACCTCCGGGGGGCAGCCTGCCGCCCTCGGTGGCGGCCCTCGCGCGTGTAGCGGCCGTCATGCCCGAGTCGATGGTGCCGGAGGTGAGCGCCGTCACCCTCGGGCGCGGCGGGATCGTGCTGCAGCTCGCCAACAGGATGCGGGCGCTGCTCGGCAACACCTCCTTGCTACAGGACAAATTCGTCGCGCTGAAGACGGTTCTCGTCCGGGCGGACCTCTCGGGAATCTCGGTGATTGACCTGCGGGTACCGTCGGCTCCGGTCTTGCTTCGCTAGGCGCTCGGCCCTATCGTGGCTCAAACGTTCGCGGCCGAGCACAACCCGGAGTGGCCACCGCCAAAGGGGGGGTGACAGGCGAGTCCGGGATTGCACCTGTGAGGCCGGTGAAGCGTCGAAGTCGCAGGTCGCCGATCGCTTGTCGGGAGCACGCCAATGTCTCAGCGTGAGCTGAACGCCGTGGTTCACGTCGGACTGTCGGCCGTCCCGCCGAGATGGGAGTGGAGGACAGAACGCGGATGACCAGCCCGGGCCAGAGCTTCATCGCCGTCATCAAGGTCGTCGGAGTCGGCGGGGGCGGCGTGAACGCCGTCAACCGCATGATCGACGCTGGGCTCCAGGGGGTCGAGTTCATCGCCGTGAACACCGACGCCCAGGCGCTCCTCATGAGCGAGGCGGACATCAAGTTGGACATCGGCCGCTCGCTCACCCGCGGGCTCGGCGCCGGGAGCGACCCGGAGGTCGGGCGGCAGGCGGCCGAGGAGCATCTCGAGGAGATCGAGGAGGTGCTGAAGGGCGCCGACATGGTCTTCATCACCGCCGGCAAGGGGGGCGGCACCGGGACGGGCGCCGCCCCGGTGATCGCCGAGGTCGCAAAGGGCCTCGGCGCCCTCACCATCGGCGTCGTCACCCGCCCCTTCGCCTTCGAGGGCCGCCGGCGCTCGAACCAGGCGGAGCAGGGCATCCAGCGCCTGAAGGAGAAGGTCGACACCCTCATCGTCATCCCGAACGAGCGCCTGCTCGCCATCGCGGACGAGCGGACCTCGATGGTGGACGCCTTCAAGATGGCCGACGAGGTGCTCCTCCAGGGCGTCCAGGGCATCACCGACCTCATCAACGTCCCCGGGCTCATCAACACCGACTTCGCGGACGTGAAGATGGTCATGAACTCCGCCGGCTCGGCCATCATGGGCATCGGCTCGGGCACGGGCGAGGGCCGGTCGGTCAACGCCGCCAAGCACGCCATCACGAGCCCGCTGCTCGAGGCGTCGATCGAAGGGGCGAGGGGCATCCTGCTCAACATCGCCGGCGGGTCGGACCTCACCTTGTGGGAGGTGAACGAGGCGGCCGCCATCATCCACGATGCCGCCCACCCCGACGCCAACATCATCTTCGGGAGCGTCATCGACGAGAGCCTCGGCGACCTCGTCCGCGTGACGGTGATCGCGGCCGGCTTCGACCAGTTCGAGGAGCCGGCACCCGCCGGCCGCCAGGTCGCCCGCACCGCCCGCCCCGCCGCCCCCGCCGCCCCCGGGGCCGCACCGGGGTCGTCTGCTCCCGCCGCGAGATCGCCGCGCAGCGATCCGGAGATCCCGGCGACCGCCCGTTCGCAGCGGCCGCTTCCTGACGTCTTCGCCGACGCGGCGGCCGCCGGCGAGCGCGACGTCTTCGGCCCGGTCGACGATGACCTCGACGACTTCGACGACGACTTCGACGTCCCCTCCTTCCTCAAGTAGCCAGCCGGTGCCGGTGCCAACCGGCGCCGTGCTCGAGCTCCCCGTCGCCGACCTCCCTGTCGCCGTGCTCGTCACCACGCGGCGCGCCGGCGACCTGCGCCCCGGCTCGGCCGGCGCCGCCGCCCGGCGCCAGGCGGTCCTGCCGGGGAGCTGGAGCGCCCTTCGCCAGGTGCACGGGGCGAGCGTGCGGGGCTGCGACGCCTCCGGCTCGAGCGGGGACGCCCTCGTCGGGACTCCGGCCGACCACCCGGCGATGTTCGCCGCCGACTGCGCCCTCGTCGCCCTCGTCAGCCCGGAGGGGTCGGTGGCGGCGGTGCACGCCGGCTGGCAGGGGCTGCGGGCCGGCGTCATCGAGGCGGCCGCCGCCCGCCTCAGGTCCCTCGGGGCGAGGGAGCTCCTGGCGCTCCGGGGGCCGGTCATCGGCCCGGAGTGCTACGAGTTCGGGCCCGAGCTCCTCGACGAGCTGTGCGCACGGCAGGGCGAGAGCCTCCGAGCGACCACCTCGACTGGCCGCCCGGCGCTCGACCTGGCGGCCGGCGTCGCCGCCGCCCTCGAGCGCGCCGGCGCCGAGCTCGTCGGGGAGGTGGCCTCCTGCACGGCCTGCGGCCGGGCGGAGGACGGCTCGGCCCGCTGGTTCTCCCACCGGGCGCGGCGCGACACCGGGCGGCACGCCCTCGTCATCACCACCCGCCGGTGAGCGCGCCCCTCGCCGCCGCCGAGCGCCAGCAGCTCGTGGAGCGGGCCGGCCTGCTCGAGCCGCTCGTCCGGGAGCGGCTGGAGGCGGTGCGTCGGCGGATCGCCGATGCCGGGGGGGACCCCGGGTCCGTCGAGGTCGTGGCCGTCACGAAGGGCTTCGGGCCGGAGGCAGCCATGGCGGCCGTGGGGGCGGGGCTGGCGGAGATCGGCGAGAACTATGCCGCCTCGCTGCTCGAGAAGGCTCCCGTCCTCGAGGCCCTCGGCCTCGAGGCCCACTGGCACTTCCTCGGGCGGATCCAGCGCAACAAGCTGGGGCGGCTCGTCCCGGTCGTCTCGTGCTTCGAGACCGTCTCGCGCGAGTCCGAGGCCCGGGCCATCGCCGCCCGGGCCGCTGTGGCGCCGACCGCCTTCATCGAGGTGAACGTCGCCGGCGACCCCGGGAGGCCGGGCTGCCCCCCCGAGGAGGTGCCCGCCCTCGCCGAAGCCGTCCGGGCGAGCGGGATCGAGCTGCGCGGACTCATGGCCGTGGCGCCGAACCCCCCTTCGCCCGCCACGGCGGAGGCGGCCTTCGCCGTGGTCGCCCGCCTCGCCGACGAGCTCGGCCTTCGCGAGCGCTCGATGGGCATGACGGGCGACCTCGAGGCGGCTGTGCGGGCGGGGACCACGATGGTGCGGGTCGGGACCGCCCTGTTCGGCCCCCGTGATCCCCACGCGGCCCGCTGAGGGCTGCAACAATGGTGCCTTAAGAGGAGGACTTCTGATGACGACTTTCATGCAGAAGGCGCTGCAGTACCTCGGCCTCAAGGACATCGAGGACGAGGGGTACTACGACGACGAGGAGATGATGGAGCCCGTCCCGACCGCGGGCCGCACCGTCTACCCCGAGGCGACCCCCGAGGCGACCGCGTCGGGGACCGTGGCGACCGTCCGCCCGCTCGTGAGGGAGGAACGGGCGGCCGAGCCCACCCGCCAGAGCGGCGTGGTCCGCCCGCTCGTCAGCCAGCGCCACTCCAAGCCGCAGGTCGTCGCCCCCCGGCGCTTCTCCGACGCCCAGGAGATCGGCGACCTCGTGAAGGCGAACCACCCGGTCATCGTCAACCTGCAGGCGAGCGAGCGTGATCTCGCCCGGCGGATGATCGACTTCTGCTCCGGGCTCACCTACGCCGTCTCGGGCACCATGGAGAAGGTGGCCGAGCAGGTTTTCCTCCTCACTCCGTCTAATGTCGAGGTATCACAGGAAGAACGACAGCGGCTGAGCGAGCGTGGGCTCTTCCGGTCCTGAGCGACCGCCGGGCTCCTGACGCGGGAGCGACCAGGTGATCTTCACGATCCTGTGGTGGCTCTGCGTGCTCTTCCTCGCCGCCTTGTGGGCGAGGATCATCTTCTCCTACCTCTCGGTCATGCCGGGCAGCACCCTCGACGGGCTGAACCGGTGGGCGACCACCATCACCGACCCGCTGCTGCGCCCCGTGCGACGCGTCCTGCCACCGGCGCGCATCGGCCAGGGGGCGCTCGACCTCTCGCCGATCGTCGTCTCGGTCGCCGTCATCATCCTGATGAACTGGCTGTAGCTCTGACGCCACGGCGCCGGCGAGGCGGCCGGCGGCGGCATCCACGAACTCGCGGCCTCCCGGGGATTACGATCCGGGCATGGAGCTCACGTCGCAAGTGATGAGACAGGTGGAATTCGGCTCCGAATTGCGGGGCTACAAAACGGCGGAGGTGGATGAATTCCTCGAGGCGGTGGCGGTCGGCGTCGACGAGATGCGCAACGAGGTGAGCTCGCTGAAAGAGCGGCTCGCCCGGGCTGAGGAGCTGGCGACCGAGCGGACCGGGTTCGACGACGAGGAGAGCATCCGCCGGACGCTCGTCCTCGCCCAGCGGACAGCGGACCTCGCCATCAAGGAGGCACAGGAGGAGGCGGCGCAGGTTCTCGATGCCGCCCGGGCGGACGCCGAGCGGATCGTGGGGGAGGCGCGCCAGTCCGCCGACCGCCTCGTCTCGGAGGCGGACCGTCGCCTGCGTGACGAGGTCGCCCGCCTGAGCGGCGAGCGCGACCGCCTGCAGGGGGAGATCGACGCCCTGAAGGGACTGCTCGCCGCCGAGCGGGAGCGGCTCACCGAGTCGCTCGACGCCATGCTGCGCTTTGTCGAGAAGAACCTCGTCCCCTCGCCGGCGACCTCCGAGGCGCCGCCTGCCCCGGCCGCCGCCCCGGCGCGCCAGGCACCGGCGGCGCCGAACGTCGACGAGCTCGAGGCGGCCATCGCCGAGGACGCCGCCGCGGCTGGCCCGGCGAGCGCCGGCCGTCCGTCCGAGCTCGATCAGGAGTGGGAGGCCGAGGGCAAGCTCCGCCGCCCGAGCCTCACGGCCCTGCCGCCGCTCGACGACGCCGCCACCTCGCCCGAGGCGTCCACCGAGCGCGTCGAGATGGGCGGCCACGCCGGGTCGCCCGCCAGCTGAGCCACTGGCGGCTCAGCGCCGCCAGAGCCGCACCTTCACCCGCTGGCCGTTCGCCAGGCGCTCGCCGTCGCCCGGGCCGCCGTCCGACTCGGCCGGGCTGAGCTCGAGCCGGTCGGCGAGGACCTGCTCGGCCACGAAGTCCTTCCAGGCTCCGACCGCCGACAGCACCGACGGTGCGCTTTCCAGCCTGGCCTCGATGCGGTCGGTGACCTGGAGGCCGGCCTCCCGCCGGGACTGCTGGATGATGCGCACCACGTCCCGGGCGAGCCCCTCGGCCTCGAGGGCGTCGTCGGTCTCGAGATCGAGCGACACGACACCGGCGTCGCCCGGCAGCACGCGGCTCGCCGCCTCGTCCACCGGGCGGAGACGGAGGGTGTACTCGCCGGGCTCGAGGCGGACGCCGGCCGCCTCGACCTGCCCGTCGGCGGTGCGCCTCCAGTCTCCCTTCCTGACGGCGACGATGACACGCTGGGTCGCCGGCCCGAGCCGAGGACCGAGGGCAGCCGGGACGACGGCGAGCACCTGCCCGGCGTGCTCGGGCCCGATGGCGCCGACGAGCTCCACCCGCTTCACGTTGAGCTCGTCGGCGAGCAGGCCGGCGAAGCGCTCCAGCCGCTCGGCGCCGGGTGCGGCCACGGTGAGCGATCGCAGCGGCAGGCGGGCCCGGCGGCCCGCCTGCTTGCGGATCGAGTGGCCGGCCGAGGCGACGTCGCGCACGAGGTCCATGGCGGCCACGAGCTCGGGCTCGTCGGGCAGCTCGCCGGGCTCGGGCCAGTCCGCCAGGTGGACGCTCCTCTCGCCGGTGAGGTCGCGGTAGACGACCTCGCTCAGGTAGGGGAGGAAGGGTGCCGACACCCGGCAGAGCACCTCGAGCACGGTGTGCAGGGTGTCGTAGGCGTCCAGCTTGTCGGCGTCGCCGGGGCCGGCACCGGCGCCGGGCCGCCAGAAGCGGTCCCGGCTCCGGCGGACGTACCAGTTGGTGAGCACGTCGAGGAAGGCGGCGATCGCCGAGGTGGCGCCGGCGAGCTCGTTCGCCTCCATGGCGCCGGTCACCTGCCCGACGAGCTGGCGCGTCTTCGCAAGGACGTAGCGGTCGAGCTCGCCGGCCTGGTCCGTGCGCCAGCGCCCCCTCAGCCCGTCGGCGTTCGAGTAGAGCGAGAGGAAGTACCACGTGTTCCAGATCGGGTTCAGCACGAGGCGGACCGGCTCGCGCAGCGCCGCCTCGTCGATCACGACGTCGAGGCCCCGCAGCACGGCCGAGGAGAGCAGGTACCAGCGCATCGAGTCGGCCCCCTGCTCGGCGAAGACCTGCTCGGGGTCGGGGAAGTTGCGGAGCCGCTTGGAGAGCTTGCGCCCGTCACGCCCGAGGATCACCCCGTGCACGATGCAGCTCTTGAACGGCGGGCGGTCGAACAGCGCCGTCGAGAGGACGTGCAAGGTGTAGAACCAGCCCCGGGTCTGGCTGATGTACTCGACGACGAAGTCGGCCGGGAAGTGCTCCTCGAAGCGCTCCTTGTTCTCGAAGGGGTAGTGCCACTGGGCATAGGGCATCGAGCCGGACTCGAACCAGCAGTCGAAGACGTCCTCGATCCGCCGCATCGTCGAACGGCCGGTCGGGTCGTCGGGGTTGGGCCGGGTGAGCGCGTCGACGGCGGGGCGGTGGAGCTCGCTCGGCCGGACGCCGAAGTCCGCCTCGATCTCGTCGAGGGAGCCGTAGACGTCGATCCGGGGGTAGGCCGGGTCGTCGCTCTTCCAGATCGGCAGCGGCGCCCCCCAGAAGCGGTTGCGGGAGATGCTCCAGTCCCTCGCGTTCTCGAGCCACTTGCCGAAGGCGCCGTCGCGGACGTGCGCGGGGGTCCAGGCGATCTGCTGGTTGAGCTCGACCATGCGGTCGCGGATCGCCGTCACCTTGACGAACCACGAGCTGACGGCGCGGTAGATGAGCGGGGTGTCGCTCCGCCAGCAGTGGGGGTAGCTGTGGGTGAACTCCTCGGAGCGGACGAGTGCACCCGTCTCGGCGAGGGCGGCGACGATGAGGGGGTTCGCCTCGAAGACCTGCAGGCCGGCGAAGTCGACGATCTCGCTCGTGAAGCGCCCCCGGTCGTCGACGGGCACGAGGACGGGGATGCCGGCCGCCTCGCAGGCGTTCTGGTCGTCCTCGCCGAATCCCGGCGCCATGTGGACGACGCCGGTGCCGTCCTCGGTCGTGACGAAGTCGCCCGCCACGATCGAGAAGGCGTTGTCGGTGCCGGCGAAGTAGTCGAACAGGGGCCGGTAGCGCCGCCCGACGAGCGCGGCGCCCTTCACGACGCCGAGGAGCGAGTAGTCGCCGAGCTCCCCGGCGTAGGCCCCGAGGCGGTCGGCTCCGAGCACGAGCCGGGTGCGCTCGCCTCGCAGGGTCGTCTCGACGACGGCGTAGTCGAGCTCGGACCCCACCGCGATGGCGAGGTTGGAGGGCAGCGTCCAGGGGGTCGTCGTCCAGACGAGGATCGAGAGCGGGCCCGACAGCAGCGGGTTCGACTCGCCGGGCTCGTCGCCGGCCGGCTCGAGCTCGAAGCGGACCGTCACCGCCGGGTCCGTCCGGTCACGGTAGGCGTCGTCCTGGCGGGTCTCGAAGTTCGACAGGGGCGTCTCGCACTCCCAGCAGTAGGGGAGCACCCGGTAGCCCTCGTAGGTGAGGCCGCGCTCGTGCAGCTGCTTGAAGGCCCAGATGACGCTCTCCATGTAGGCGAGGTCCATCGTCTTGTAGGCGTGCTCGAAGTCCACCCAGCGGGCCTGACGGGTGACGTAGCGCTCCCAGGCGTCGGTCGTGCGCTGGACGAGCTGGCGGCAGTAGCCGTTGAAGCGGTCGACCCCGAAGTCGATGACCGAGAGCCGGCCGGACAGGCCGAGCTCTCCCTCGGCTGCCATCTCGGCCGGCAGCCCGTGGCAGTCCCAGCCGAAGACCCGCTCGACCCGGCGGCCCCTCATCGTCTGGTAGCGGGGGACGGCGTCCTTCACGAAGCCGGTGAGCAGGTGACCGTAGTGCGGGAGGCCGTTGGCGAAGGGCGGCCCGTCGTAGAAGACGAACTCGGGGGCGTCCGCCCTCCGGGCGACGGTGGCCTCGAAGGTCCCGTCCTTCTCCCAGAAGGCCAGTGTCTCCTCCTCGAGGGCGGGGTAGCTCGGCTGGGCGCTGACGGCCGGGTAGGGCCGGTGCCGGTCGCCCTTCGCGTCTCCGGCACTGGTCAGGGAGGACATGGCACTAGGTTACGTGGGCCGGTCTCGGTCTCGGCGCCGTTGGTCGGGCACCGTCGCGGGCGTTATCGTCTAGCACCCTCCCGCGGGGAAGGAGAGTCTGGACCGTGGCCACGAGACAACACAAGACGACGGCACCGGCGAGCGCGTCGGCGTCGACGCGTGGGCGCAAGGCGGCAGCCGGGGCGAAGTCGGCCGCCACGACGAAGGCGGCCGGTGACCGCACGAAGGACAAGACGGTGCCCGCCAGCCGGGCGAGAAAGGTGACCAAGGTGGCGACACCGGCACAGCCGGCCAGGGCCTCGGCGCGGGCGACGGCCCGCGCCACCGCCGTCGTGAAGAAGGCGGCCCCGGCCGACAAGCCGGCCAAGGCCGCCTCGAAGGCCGCCAAGCCCGCCCCCGCCCCGGCGAGGAAGCAGCCTGCCGCCAAGCCCGCCCCGGCGAAGAAGGAGCCGGCGGTCAAGCCCGTCGCGGCGAACAAGCAGGCGGCCGCCAAGGCCGCCCCGGCGAAGAAGCAGGCTGCCTCCAAGGCGCCGGCAGCCGGCGCCAAGGCGGCGAAGAAGGCGGCAGCTGTCGCCACGGCTCCGGCCAAGGCCGCCGAGTCCCGCCCGGTACCGCCGCCTGCAGCGGCGAGCCCGAGCGGCCCGGGCCTGCTC
>JAJZZB010000209.1 GCA_021797795.1 Actinomycetes bacterium
CTCATCGTCGGTGGGGGAGGAGCGGGGGCGTCACCGGCCGAGGTCCCGGTCGACCTGGAGTCGCCCGCACGAGGCGACCTTGCCGAGGTCCTGTCGCGCCGGCTGCTGCTCGGGGACGACTCGCCGGCGAGAGCCGCCGCCGTGGCGGCCCGGCACGCCGCCGGTCACCGGACCGTGAGGGAGAACCTCGCCGACCTGCTCGACCCGGGGAGCCTGGAGGAGTGGGGCGGCTTCGCCATCGCCGCCCAGGAGTCCCGCCGGGAGCTCGGTGAGCTCTTGGAACGGACGCCGGCGGACGGCCTCGTCGCTGGCATCGGTCGGATCGCGGGGCGACCGGTGGCCGTCGCCGCCTACGACTATCTCGTGCTGGCGGGTACCCAGGGAGCCCGCAACCACCGCAAGAAGGACCGCCTCTTCGAGATCGTGGAACGGCTGCGGCTGCCGCTCGTCCTGTTCGCCGAGGGTGGCGGTGGGAGGCCGGGCGACACGGACTATCCCGTCATCGCCGGCCTCGACACCATGGCCTTCGCCCTCTTCGCCCGCCTGTCGGCCCTCGTGCCGACCGTCGGCATCGTGAACGGCTTCTGCTTCGCCGGCAACGCCGCCCTGCTCGGCTGCTGCGACGCCATCGTCGCCACCGAGGACGCGTCGATGGGCATGGGCGGCCCGGCGATGATCGAAGGCGGCGGGCTCGGGTCCTTCCGGCCCGAGGAGATCGGTCCGGCTCCGGACCAGGCGCAGGTCGGTGTCGTCGACCTCCTCGTCGCCGACGACGCCGAGGCGGTCGCCGTCGCCAAGCGCTACCTCTCCTATTTCGCCCCTGCGGGCGGGTCCTACGAGGTCAACGACCAGCGCCTCCTCCGCCACCTCGTGCCGCAGCGGCGCAACGAGCTCTACGAGGTCCGCCGGGTTCTCGATACGCTCTGCGACGTCGGCTCCCTGCTCGAGCTGCGGCCGCGGTTCGGGCGGGGCATCGTGGCCGCCCTCGGCCGGATCGAGGGACGGCCTGTCGGCCTGCTGGCGAGCAACGCCGGACATCTCGGCGGGGCGATCGACGCCGACTCGGCGGACAAGGCGGCCCGCCATGTCCAACTGTGCGACGCCTATGACATCCCGATCGTCTCGTTGTGCGACACGCCCGGCTTCATGGTCGGGCCGGCGGCCGAGCAGACGGCCCAGGTGCGCCACTTTGGCCGCATGTTCCTCGCAGCAGCGAGCGCCACGGTTCCCTACGTCACCGTCGTGCTCCGGAAGGCCTACGGGCTCGGCGCCCAGGCGATGGCCGGGGGCAGCTTCCACGCCTCGCTGCTCACGGTGTCCTGGCCGACGGGGGAGTTCGGCGGGATGGGTCTCGAAGGCGCCGTCCGCCTTGCCTTTCGCCGGGAGCTCGAGGCGGCAGCAGACGAGGAGGCACGCCAGGGGCTCTACGAACGGCTCGTGGCCTCGCTCTACGAGCGGGGCAAGGCTCTCTCGATGGCGACGCACTTCGAGATCGACGACGTCATCGATCCGGCCGAGACGAGGCGGCGGATCATGAACGTCCTCGAGGCGGCCCCGGTGCCGGCCGCCCGAGCGGCGAAGAAGCGGCCCATGGTCGAGCCCTGGTGAGGCGTCACGACAGCCGGTAGAGCTGCCGCAGCTCCCTCACGACCGACAACCCGAGGAGGTCCTCGCCGCCGTCGTTCAGGTGGATGCCATCGGGGTCGCGAAGCGGCAGCACCGAACCGGCGACATCGGTCGTCCCTCCGTTGTACTGACCAGAGGGCGTGGCGAACAGCGCCCACGAGGAGTAGTAGGTCACCCCGGCGTGCGAGGAGGCCTCGGAGCTGAAGATGGAGTTGATGGTCGCGATGTTCGCCGAGAAGCTCGGCGACTCCATGATCGGCATGCCGACCCACAGCACGCGGGCACCCGCCTTCGTGGCCTCGTCCATCATCTGGCTGACCCGGCCGGCGTAGGTCTGGCGCCAGGTGGCGGTGCCGAAGGCGACGTACCGGCCACCGGAGTAGAAGCCCTGGACGTCGTTCGCCCCGAGGAAGACGACGACGATCTGGGGGTGGTCGCCTTGAGCGCCGCCTGGAGCGCCGCAGGCCAGTTGTAGAAGCCCACGTTGGCGAGGCCGCTGTCGCCCTTGGCGGCTTGGAGGAGGGTGACGTTCGGGTAGCTCTGGAGCGCCCACTGCATCCCCCAGCCGAGATCGATGCCGAGAGAGTCCCCGATCTCGAGCACGGTCACCTTCCCGTTACGGGTCACGATCGGCGCCGCCGTCGGCGTGGGCGCGTCGCTCGTCGAGGTGGTGGTCGAGCTCGTGGAGGAGGTGGGAGCGGAGCCGGCCGAGGTCGACGACGACGCAGCCGGTCGGGTGGAGGATGCGACGACCTGGGGCGCCGTCGTCGGGGTGCTCGTACCTGCCCGAGCCGAGCTGCAGCCTGCCAGGACGAGCGCCACTCCTGCCAGTCCCGCTCGCAGACGGAGACGGCGGATGGCGGATGACGGCATGACTGCTCCTGTCGTCGGGACGCGGTGCCTCACCTGCGGTAAGACGCCGTCCGGTCCTCCGTGCTTGCGACCAGGCAATCCTAGCTTCATGGCGTGCGTCGGATGGTAATAGTTGTCGATGGTGCTAATATTATGTGCGGTGAATGGATATTCTGCTGTAGATGAATGGTTGCGCGCACTTGCGGACCCGACCAGGCGGCAGGTGGTGGAGGCGCTCGGCACCGGGGCGCGCCGGGCAGGTGAGCTGGCAGCGACCGCCGGGGTTCCGGCGGCGGTGATGAGCCGGCACCTGCGTGTGCTGCTCGCCGCCGGGCTCGTCGACGACGAGCGGTCGGTGACCGACGCCAGGGTGAGGCTGTTCTTCCTTCGGCGAGAGGCGGTCTCGTCGCTTCAGAGCTGGCTCGCAGCGGTGTTGGAAGGAGAGCCGATCAGGGGTTGAAGAAGACCCAGTTCTGGGGGGCGTAGATGCACAGGCAGAGGCACATCGCAAGCGTAGAGAGCACCACGACGGGCGTGGTCCAGCGCTCGGGGAGCCGCGATCCCATCGCGAGCACCGCCGGGAACATCGCGTAGAGCAGTCGAGGCGTGAGCCAGGTTCCGGTGTCGAAGAGGCTGACGAGGAAGATGACTGAGGAGAAGACCATCCAGGTAGAGGGCGCCCCGCTTCGGAGCAGGACGGCGAGCGACACGACCGCGAACACGAGGCAGGTCGCGACGACGCTGCCGGCGTGCCAGTTCGACTGGAGCGCCCACAGCGTCCCGCGGTGGATGGAGAGGCCGAAGTGCGAGTGCCACTTCACCGCCTCCAGGCGGGACCAGATGAAGGGCGTCCCGACGTGGATCCAGAGGTACAGGAGGTAGACGCCGGCTCCGGCGGCGGCGAACGCCCCGGTCAGGAGCGCCCGCGGTTCCCGCCTGGCGACGAGCGCCCAGGCCGCCACGGCGAGCAGCGCGCTGAGCGCCAGTGAGAACGTGAGCGTCGCCGCCATGGCTGCCAGTCCGGCCAGCAGGTACCTGCGCCGCTCGAGGAGCAACAGGGCGCCGGCGCCGAAGGCGAGTCCGATGGGATCGGCATAGGGCATGCCGGCGACGAAGGAGCCAGGGAAGGCAGCCAGCACGACCGCGGCCTGACCTGCCCGTCTCGGCCCCCAGACCGATTCGGCCAGCTTGGCGCCGAGTACCACGAGGGCCGCTCCGCCCAACATGCAGACAGCAACCCCGAGGACGAGCCACGGGAGGCCCGTCAGGGTGTGGAGGATCCTGACGCTGACCGGGAAGAGCGGGAAGAACGCGTCGGGCTTGGCAAGCGACAGAACAGACGTCCTCGGGTACCCGTAGCGGGCGACGTAGAGGTAGTGCTTGGCGTCCCAGGACGGCAGCACGATGTTCAGCCTCAGATGGTCGACCGAGGCGATGGCGACCGCCGTCAGGAGCAGCGCCACGCGTGTCGCCACGTAGACGGCGAGGCCGCGTTGGACGGCAACCGTCGACGACGGCGACGCTACGGCCGCCGGCGCATCGGCGGCGGCCTCCCCAGGTGGCGCTGGTGCGCGCAGTCGAAGCATCACTGGGAAGGGGGCGCGCTCCACCGGACAGAGTGTGCCGCTGCACGGGTGCCGTCATGCGTCACCCACAGAGCGCCGATAATGTCCGTTATGTCGCATTACGGTTGGGAGCGTCGCACGGTGCGCCGGTAAGGGCAGAGGAACTGCCCCACTGCCAGATCGTCCAGGCCCGTGAGGGCCTCGGATGAACAGACGAGTCATCAGCTGGCACGCTCATGTGATGAGGTCTTAGCGGTCTGCGAGGTGACACCTCGGGGCTCGCGGGCGGCTCGCTGGGCGGGAAGGAACAGGCGTCAGCCGCCGCCGCCTCTGGCCGCCGTGATCCTGCGCCGCCGAGTGGGCGGCGGATTCCGATTGGTAGCCTGCCCGAGGAAGCGTGGCGTGGACCGCCGGAGGAGACCACTGGATGGACAAGACAATTCGCAGCGCCGACCTCGAGTTGCTCCGCAAGGAGTTCTCCGCCAGTCCCACCTACCGTCTGGCGCAGAACGCGATCACCCGGGTCGGCCTGGATGAGGTCGCGATCAACCGGGAGATCGTCAACGCGACCGATCACGCTCTCTCGGTCTCACTCGACGACTGGAAGGTCACCAACCAGGAGCACAGCGGACGCTGCTGGCTCTTCGCCGGGCTCAACCTGCTTCG
>JAJZZB010000210.1 GCA_021797795.1 Actinomycetes bacterium
ATGACCAAGATGTGGTTGGCGAGCACGAAGGTCACCGCGGCGGCGAGGGCGGCCATCACCCAGGGGATGGCACCGTGGGCGGCGCGGGAGGCGTTCCAGGCGAGCGCCGCTCCTCCGAGGGCCGCCGCGCCGACGGTGCCGCCGAGGGCGCGCCCCTTCCCCTGCCCGGCGAGCACCAGCCACGCCGCGACCAGCAGGAACCCGCCGACGAGGACGGGGATGGCGTAGACGGCGGGGTTGGCGACGTCGACGATCAGGGCGATGGCGCCGAGGGAGGCGCCGATCGCCGCGAACAGCCGCCGGCCCTCTCCGACGAGCTCGGCCTCTTCCTCTTCGTAGGGGCGGAGCTTTCTCGGGTCCGAGATCCGGTAGCCGATGTCGCGCAGCGTCCCGACGAGATCGGCGGCAGAGATGCGCGACGGGTCGTAATCGACCAGGGCCTGCTCATGGGTGAGGCTCACCGACACCTGCGCCACCCCGTCGCGGCGGGAGAGGGCCCGCTCGATGGTGCCCGTGCACAGCGAGCAGTGCAAGCCGCCGATGCGGGCCCGAAAACGCGCCGCGCCGGCTCCGAGCTCCTCGTCGAAGTACCCGGCGGTGGGCTCGTCGCCGGTGTGGCTCTTGGTGGTGATGGTCATGGCGTCACGTCTCCTCGAGCTGCACCGGGACCATCGTTAGCACTTCCAGCAACTGGAAGGTCAAGGACGGGCTCGGCCGGTTCGCCGGGAAGCTGTTCGCCGGGACGCGGTTGGGTAGGGGCTGGCGTCGGGGACGGAGACGGCCGACCGCTCCCGGCGGAAGACCGGGACGGCGACCGCGGCGGCGAGGGCGGCTGCGGCGCCGAAGACGACCAGCGCCCCGGCGAAGCCGCCGGCCGAGAGCAGGCCCTCGAAGGCCAGGCTGCCCGGGCCGAAGCCGACGAAGAGGGTGAACACGTTGAACCCCATGGCCTGGCCGCGGCTTGCGGGCAGGTCGGTGACGATGCCCCCGGAGGGGCGGCTGGGTCATGTCGTAGCCCAAGGAGAGGGCGACGACGGCGGCCTGGACGCCGATGCGGGGCAGCGAGGTGGCGAGCAGCAGCACGCACATGGCGCTCAGCGCGACCCCGGCTGGGATGATCCGGGCCCGGCCGTAGCGGTCGGCCATGCGTCCGATGACCGGCCCGAGGAGGAACCCGGGGATGCCGTAGCCGAGGATGGTGAGGCCGATGCCGGCGGGGCCGAGGCCGAAGCGGCGGTGGAGGTAGACCCCGAGCCAGGTGTAGACCCCCGACTGCACCAGCGCGTGACGAGCACGTAGGCGTAGGTGCGACGGCCCCTGGCGACCCGCAGCAGGGAGGCGTAGCCCGCGATCACGGCCCGCAGCGCAGGTACGCCAGTTGGGCGGGGGCTGGCCCGGAGCACCCCGGTGGCAGCGACCAAGGCAAGGAGCACCAGCCCCGCGGCGCCGACCGCCAGGAACAGTCCCGGCCAGCCGGCGAGCGGCTCGGCGAGCGCCCCGCCGGCCGCCCCGGCGGCGATGCCGCCCGCCATCCCGCCGAAGAGCCAGCCAAGTGCACGTCCCCGCCGCTCGTAGGGGAAGAGGTCACCGATGAGCGCCAGGGAGATGGGCACGACCCCGCTCGCACCGAGCGCGGTGGCCAGGCGCATGGCGATGAACATCGCGGCGCTGGTGCTGAGCGCGCTCAAGGCGGTGAGGGCGACGAAGGCCGAAAGCGAGGCGACGATCACGGACCTGCGCCCCACCCGGTCTGACAGCGGTCCCCACACAAGCGTCATCACCCCGTAGGGCACCAGGTAGGCGGGCACCGCCAGGCCGACCACCCCCGACGAGGTGTGGAACGCCTGGCCCAGACGCACCAGGATCGGGGCGATCATGTACGCCTGGGCGAAGATCAAGCATGCCGCTGCGGTCAGAAGCGCCAGCACCCCCTCGGCGCTGGCGGGCGGTCTGGCAGACGGGTCACGTCGGTTCCGACCTCCTCCTGTCCTTCTCCGCGCTGGACTCAACGACGAGGCATTCCCTGTGCGAGGAAGCCAGCTGGTCAGGCTAAGGCTTCCATCCACTGGAAGGTCAAGGCGGATCCTGTCGGCGAGCCCGAGAGCGTCTGTCGTCCGAAGAGGGGTGGGGAAAGGCGCCCGCTCGAGGTTTCGCTTCGGCCGGGGCCCCTCCCTCGTTGCTCCCGGCCGATCACCAGGCGCCGCCTCAGCTCGGCGCGCAGGTCACCGAAGGGCGGGCCAGGTGGTCTCGGCTGCGTGGGGCCGCTGCCGCGTCCAGGCGTAGGTGGCGGCCCAGATCGCGTAGCCGACAGCAATGGTCGCATACATGAGGGCGTCGGAGCCCTGGGCGTACATGCCCCAGTAGAGCAGCGCACCGGCGACGAGCGCGGGGAGCGCGGCCGCGCGTCGGCGCAGCGCGAGGCTGACGGTGACCAACAGGATCGACAGGACGAGCAGCTCGGGCCCGATGGTGACGAGGAAGCCGAGCACGCCCCCCGCATGGCTCGGCGCGGCGGCTCCGCTGGACGCGGCAGCTCGCGCCGCGGGGGCGGGTCCCATGCCGGCCATGCCAGCCATCGAGCCGCCGCTGGCCTGCGCGCCGGATGCGACGCCGGCACCGGCCACCCCCACCAGTGGCAGCACCATCGAGGCGATACACGCCAGGCTCCCGCAGGTGCCGGCGAACCCCGCTGCCGTCCTGGCCCGCACCGCCTGCAGGCGGTCACCGCTCGTGCAGCAAGCCCGGGCGATCGGTGAGGTCGATCGCTCGGTGGACGCAAGGACCCCGAGCGGGCGCCGGCCACGGCTGGCCCCGGTCACCTCATCGGCCATGGCTCTCCTCCTCACCTCCGTCGTGGCGCGGCGATCCGCTCTGCGATGCTCTCCCCATCATCGAACACCTTCTCCTCGGTGGAAGGTCAAGACCGCTCGTCGAAAGCCTGGTCTCGGCCGGTCGACGATCGAGGTAAGCGGGTCGGATGAGGACCCCTGGGGGAGTCACCTGCCGATCCGATCGCCCCGCTCGCGCCTTGACCTTCTAGTGACTGGAGGCTCTAGGCTCGAAACGACGGCGTCACGCACAGCGGGCGTCGGCGACGCCGAGAACCCCCAGCACCGGAAGGAGCGCAATGGCCGAGACGACCATCGCCGTTGCAGAGATCCACTGCGAGCGCTGCGAGCACGCCATCAAGACCGCGCTGTCCCGTGTCGAGGGCGTACGCACCGTGGTGCCCTCGGCGGCGCGAAACGAGGTGAAGATCCACTTCGACGAGGCGGCGACGAGCGAGGCCGAGCTGCGAGCAAGGCTCGTCGCTGCTGGCTACGACCCAGTCTCACCGGTCTCGTGAGCGTCGGCCGCTCCGAGCGGGTGAGGGCGCCCGGAACTGGGTGCGGCACACCCACAGGCGTCGCTGAGGCGGGCCGGCCGTCAGACGATCGATCCTCGGGCTCGATGGGCGGTCGGATGACGATCGGGGAGCTGGGAGCTCGGGTCGGGGTCAATCCCAGGACCATCCGCTTCTACGAGGACAGGGGCCTGCTGCCGGCCCCGGCACGGCGTCCGTCGGGCTACCGGGACTACGGCGAAGAGGACGTGACCCGCCTGTCGTTCATCCGCACCGCCCAACGCCTGGGCTTCAACCTCTCGGAGGTCAGCGAGATCTTGGCGTTCAAAGAGCGCGGGGAGCGCCCCTGCGACTACGTGCTCCAGGTCCTCGACGTCCAGGTGGCCGACGTCGACCGGCGCTTGGGAGAGCTGGTGGCGCTTCGGGCCGAACTGGTCGCCTTGAAGGCCAAGGCCGACCGGCTGCCCGCAGACGACGAGTGCTACTGCCGCATCGTCGAGCACGCCGATCCGGCGGTGCCGCCGGCCCGTCAGCCGCGGGGCGTGCGGCCGTGAGCCGCTCTGCATCGGCTTCGGTGCGGATCGATACCTCTCCGTTGCGCTCGCAGTGGTCGGGCTACCACTTCTGCGCCGAGGAGCCCACCGACCGCTACCGCTTCGTGCGTGCCGCCCCGGCGGTCGGCCTCCGCGTCGGAGAGGTTGACCGGTGTGCTGCGGGTCATCGCCGAGCGCGCCAGGCCGCTTGATCCCCGCCGTTGCGATCCGCGGCTTGTCTCCGATGTCCTCGAGCCGGATCGCTGAGCGACGAGCGAGAAGAGCGAGTGGTCTGGAGCTGGTCGCGCTCCTACTGCGTTCTACTGCTCAAGTTTCAACCTGTGCGGCTGCCGACGGTTGGCGCGATACGTTGACGTTCCAGCACTGGGCGGCAGCCTGGAGACGTCCCAGTGGCTGCCGAGAGGCGGGGTGTAGGAGAGGTCGAGGTCGCTCAGCTCCTCGACGCCGAGGCCGGCGTAGACGGCCGTGGCCGCGGTATCGATGCGTTTGTGGACGGCTCTCCCGATGGTACCGACCATCTGCACGCCGCGGAGGCCTCGACCCCTCGGCTGTTCGGAGGGCTGCGATCTTTCCTGCGGTAACCGTCTCGTCGCACCTTGGCGTGTACGCCGACCAGTGACAACACGTCACCGGGCAGCACCAGATCCAGCGGTGATTCGAAGTGACGGGCGAGCTTCTCTTCGGGAGTTGGGATCACGTCGTGACCTGACCGTGGCCGGGTTTGCGCATGGTGACCCTCCAGAGGCGACGGGGTAGGTCACCCTCGGTGAACTCGGTGACGTCGAGGAGGTCGAACCCTGTC
>JAJZZB010000211.1 GCA_021797795.1 Actinomycetes bacterium
GCCCAGGCCGGCACCGCAGAGACGAGAAGCGTTCTCGACCAGCTCGGCACCGGTGTGCTCATCGGGCCGCAGGTGACCACCACCCGGACCGGCGCAGCGACGACGGTGGTGGTGAGCGGGCACGCCGAGAGCATCGTCGGCATCTTCTCCCTGCCGGTGCGAGCCAGCGCGGCGGGCCCGACCGAGCCCCCCTTGCCCGCAACGGCCGCAGCCGCCGGGGGCGGGCCGTGAGCAGCCGGCCGATGCCCGCGTGCATGCGCCTTGTGCGCCCGAGGCTGCGACGTGAACTTCACGACGAGGCCGGGGCGGTGGCCACCGAGCTGGTCCTGCTCACCCCGCTGCTGATCGTGCTGTTGCTGTTCGTCGTCGCACTCGGCCACTTGGCGGGGGCACGGATCAACGTCGACGGAGCCGCCGCCCAGGCAGCCCGCGCCGCCTCCATCGCCACCACCCCTGCTGGGGCCGCCGCCGAGGCCCGCCAGAGCGCTGTCGCAGCCCTCGGCTCGGACCACGTGACCTGCGCCACCCTCGAGGTCGCGACGAACACCGCCCGCTTCGCCCCGGGCGGGTCGGTCACCGTGACGGTCACCTGCGCCGTCGCGCTCAGCGAGCTGACCGGGCTCCGCCTGCCCGCCTCCGAGCAGGTCGCTTCGAGTGCCACGTCGGTCGTCGACACTTACCGCTCCGTCCCATGACCACCCACCGGCTGCGCACCCGGCTCGGCGAGGAGGACGGGATGGTCACCGCCTTCGTCGTCATCTTCACCCTGGCACTCCTCGCCATGGCCGGCCTCGTGTTCGACGGCGGCCTCGCCCTGTCGGCCAAGGTGCGAGCCATCGACGACGCCCAGGCAGCAGCCAGAGCCGGCGCCCAGGCGATCGACATCCCCCTCTACCGCCAGAGCGGCACGATCACCCTCGACTCCGCCCAGGCCGTCGCCGATGCCCAAGGCTTTCTTGCCGCTGCCGGCGAGCACGGCACCGTCACGGTCACCGGCGAGACGGTCGACGTCACCGTGACCATCACCCAGCCCACCCAGATCCTCTCGGTCGTGGGCGTCGACCAGCTCACCGTGACCGGGGCTGGCAGCGCCACGGCAGAGCAAGGCCCCTGATGGCCCGGCTCGCACACCTCGCCAGAGGTCTCGGGGCGCTCGTCCTCCTCGCCGCCCTCGTGGCTGGCATCCCGTGGGCGCTGTGGCACTACGTCGGCTGGCCCCTCCCGCACCACGTGCCGACCGCAGCCCAGATCGGCCACGCGCTCGACCGCCACGGCATCCCTGCTCGCGCCCTCGTCGACGCGCTGGCGGTCGTGGTGTGGCTCACCTGGGCCGTCCTCCTCGCCTCGGTCGCCGCCGAGATCCCCGCCGCGCTGGCGGGACGGCGCGCCCGGCGCCTCCCGGTCGCCGGGGTCTTCCAGCCGCTCACCGGCCGCCTCGTCGCCGCCGTCGTGGTCGCCGCCCTCGCCCTCGCACCCCGGCCCGCCCCCAGCGGACCGGCCGGCTCGCCGGGCGCTGGTCTCGTGACGCTGCGGCGCCCGGTGGCCGCCTTCGTCCTCACCGGCGACAGTCGGCCGGCCGCACCCCACGCGCCGCCCACGTCGCCACCTGTGGCCGACCCAGCGCCAACGGGCAGTGCGCCGCCGAGCACGCCAGCCCCTGGAGCGGGGTCGGGCGCGACTCGCACCTACGTCGTCCAACGCGGCGACACTTTGTGGGGCATCGCCGAGCGAGAGCTCGGCGACCCGCTCGATTGGTCACAGATCTACGCCCTCAACGAAGGCCGCCTGCAGCCCGGTGGGGTCGCCCTCACCGACCCGCACTGGATCGACCCCGGCTGGACCCTCCTCCTGCCCCCGCCCACCACCGCCCAACCGGCCACAGCACAGCCAGCCACGGCGACTCCGCAGCGGTCCCCATCCCCGACCGCTCCAGCCCCGACGAGCCCACCACCCACGGCGCCGGCAACGACGGTCGCTCCACGAGACGCCCACCGAGCAGCACCGTCGCCCGCCGGCGCACGCCCGGTCGAAGCACCGGTACAGCTGGCGTCCGGGGCGGTGATCGCCGGGTCCTTCGCGGCCGGGGTGCTCTCCGCGCTGGCGGCGGCACGGCTGCGCCGCCGCCGTTCCTACCGCCCGGGCCCGCCCCGCCCCGGCGTCCGCCTCGTTGCACCCGACCGTCCGAAAGGACTGCACGACCTCTTGACCACGCTCGGAGCCAGACGCGCGGACGACGACCGTGACGTTGGCGCCTCGACCCCGCCGGCACCGCCGCCGCTGAGTGTGGTGCCCGAAGACGAGGCGATCATCCGCCCCGACCTCATCGACGTCGCCCACCGGGAGGGCCAGGTGGTGCGCCTTGCGCTCGGGAACTGGCCGGGTCTTCGTCTGAGCGGCCCTGGCGCACAAGGGGCGCTTCGGGCCTGGCTCGCGGCGCTCGTCACCCGCGACGGCCCGTACGCCGCCGAGATCCTCGTCCCCGCCGAGCTGGGCGGACGCCTCCTCCCCGGGGTCGACCTGCCGAGCGTGCGCCATCACGACAGCGTCGAGACGCTGCTCGCCCGGTTGGAAGCAGCAGCGATCGGGCGCACCCGACGGTTGGAAGATGCCGAGGTCGATGACGCCGCCAGCTACCGGCGCCGATCCCCCGAGGACCCCTTCCCGCTCCAGCTCGCCGTCGTCGACGACGTCCCCGTCACCTCCGAGGCCCGGTGGTCTGCTTTCCTCGCGACCGCTACGCGACTGGGCTTCGCCGCCATCGTGCTGGGCCCCGAAGACGACCGCGCGACCTCACCCGGTTCCGGCGAGCCTTGTCTCGTCGTCGGAGGCAACGGCAGGATCCAACACGCTGCGCCTGACGAGCTCGCCGAGCTGTTGGCCGGCGCCACCGCGTTCGGGCTCGATCCCGGGACCGCAGCCGACCTCCTCGCACCCGTCGCCGCCGTCCACAACGACACCGAGCCCGAACAGCCCGTGCTGCCTGTGCACCCCGTGCAGGCGAACCTGGACGGCGGAGATGCCGCCGATCCCGTCGTAATCCCTGGGGCGATGCCCCCGCCGGCCGAGCCCGACTGGCCGATGGGTGACACCGACCGAGAGCCCCGGCGAGGAGTGATCCGCGTGCGCCTGCTCGGCCCCGCGTGGGTGGAGGCGTGGGACGAGGAGATCACGAGCGGCCTGCGAGCCAGCGCCTACGCGCTGCTGGCGTGGTACGCGCTGCACCCCGACGGGGCGAGCGCCGAGGCCGCCACCGACGCCCTGTGGCCCGACGCCGATCCCCGCCGGGGCCGGGAGCGGTTCTGGACCGCGCTCGGGAACCTGCGCTCCCGGCTGCACGGACCGGGCAAGGACGGCGTCGAGATCCTCGCCAAGTCAGGCGACCTCTACCGGCCCGACCCCGCCGTGCTCGAGGTCGACCTGTGGCGCTTCGAGACCGCCCTCGGCGACGCCGCCCGCGCAGGTGAGCCCACGAAGGTGACCGACGCCCTCGAACGTGCGGCTGGCGCCTATGGCGGCGACTTCTGCCCCGCCCTCGACGCCATCTGGGTCGAGCCGGTACGAGAGGACCTGCACCGCCGGGCCATCGACGCCTACCTCCGCCTCGCCGAGCTCTACGCCGCAGACCACCCCGAGCGGGCGCTCGGGGTGTTGGAGCGCACCATCGAGCTCGACTCGATCTGCGAGGAGGCCTACCGCCGGCTCATCGCCCTCCAGGCCAACCTGGATCGTCGCGACGCCTCCCGGCGCACCTGGCGGCTCCTCCAGGGCCGCCTCGCCGAGCTCGACCTCGATCCCGAAGAGGCCACCGAGCACCTGGTGCACGAGCTGTTCTCGGCTCGGCCGGCCACCATCGCCCGCCTCCCCGCGACCCGTCACTGATCGGGCGTGACCACGGCGAGCGAGCAGTCATCGTCGTGACCGACCTCGCCATCGCCTCGGCAGCCGTCGTCGGGTTCGCCTCCGGTCCGGCGCTTCGCGCCGCCATCGTGGCGAACCTGCGACCCCGGCGCGATCCTGCCCGCGGCCGCTGCCCGTGCTGCTCGGCCCCATGCCTCCGGTGGCGGCCTCTCGTCACCGCGATCCCGACGGCGCTGTGGGGCAGGTGCCCAGCCTGTCGGCGGCGGATCGGAGCGCCTCCCGCAGTCATCGAGCTCGTGAACGCAGGCCTGCTCGCTCTACTGGCGTTGCGAGTGCATCCGCTGTTCGTTCTCGCAGCACTCGGGTGGGCGGCGGCGGCGGGCATCATTCTCGTCGCCATCGACGCGAGCACGCGCCGACTGCCCGACGCGGTCCTCGCCCCGACCCTCGTCGTCGTCCTTGTCCTGCTCGTCGTGGCCGGGATCGTCGACCATCGGTCGAGCGAGCTCGTCGGAGCGCTGACCGGTGGAGCTGCGACCTTCGCCGGCTACAGCCTGCTCGCGCTGGTCACCGCCGGCCTTGGGTTCGGCGACTGCAAGCTGGCTGCGCTGCTCGGCTTGGTGCTCGGATGGTTCGGCTGGGAAGCGCTGGCCGCAGGCGTGACGCTTGGCTTCCTGCTCGCAGCCTGCTACCTGCTGGCTCGGATGGTCATCGGCCGGTTCTCTCCCTCCGAGCAGATCCCTCTGGCGCCGTTCATGCTGGTTGGAGCATTCACCGTTCTGCTCGTCGTCGCCTGAAGGCGTCGGCTGGTGGGGCACCGCCAGCTGC
>JAJZZB010000037.1 GCA_021797795.1 Actinomycetes bacterium
CGCCGGCACCGGGCGGAGGCCGAGAGCCGTGCAGACGTGGCGCTCGACGGCCGGGTCGATGTTCGAGTAGGTGCCGACCGCCCCCGACAGCTTGCCGACGGCCACGTTCCTCCGGGCGGCCCGCAGCCGGTCGCGGTCGCGCAGCGCCTGCAGGCAGAAGAGCGCCAGCTTCGTCCCGAAGGTCGTCGGCTCGGCGTGCATGCCGTGGGTCCGTCCGAGCATGGGCGTCTGGGCATGCTCGAGCGCACGGCGCCGCAGCGTGGCGATCAGGTCGTCGAGCGCCTCGAGGAGGAGGTCGGCGGCCTCGGTCAGCGTGGCGCACAGCGCCGTGTCGACGACGTCGGAGGAGGTGAGCCCGTGGTGGATCCAGTTCCCCTCCGGCGCCCCGACGGCCGCCTGGACCACGTCGACGAAGGCGGCGACGTCGTGATCGGTGACCCGCTCCCGCTCGAGGACGGCCTCGACGAAGGCCCCGTCCACCTTCGGCGCCCGCTCCCGGCAGGCCCGTGCGTGGTCGTGCGGGACGACGCCGAGCTCCGCCCACGCCTCGACGGCGAGCAGCTCCACCTCGAGCCAGAGGGCGAAGCGCCGCTCGTCGGAGAAGAGGGCGGCCATCTCCGGAAGCGAGTAACGGGGGATCACCGGCTCAGCCCGGTCCGAGGGCGAGAAGCGGCCGGAGGGCGATGTCGTCGCGGACCTGCATGCCCTCGAAGTGGACGGCGGAGACCGCCCGGTAGGCGGACGCCCGGGCAGCGGCCAGGTCGTCCCCGAGGGCCGTCACGCAGAGCACCCGACCGCCGGAGGTGCGAAGCGCCCCCGCCCCGTCGAGGGTGGTGCCGGCGTGGAAGACGAGCACACCTTCGAGGGTACCCGCCTCGGCGAGGCCCCGGACGAGGCCGCCGGTCCTCGGGGCGAGGGGATAGCCGGGGGCGGCGGCCACGACCGAGACGGCAGCCGCCGCCGAGAAGCGGGGGGTGCCCTCCCCGGACGCCCCGAGGTCGCCGCCGGCGGCGGCCGCCAGCAGCGAGGTGAGGTCGGACTCGAGCCGGGGCAGGACGGCCTCGGTCTCGGGATCGCCGAAGCGCACGTTGAACTCGATGAGGCGTGGCCCGGAGGCGGTGAGCATGAGCCCGGCGTACAGCAGGCCGCGGTAGTCGACGCCGTCGCGGCGCAGGCAGGCGAGCGTCGGCTCGACGATCCGGTCGACGACGGACCCGACGAGTGCGTCGTCGACCGCCGGCACGGGCGAGTACGCCCCCATCCCGCCGGTGTTCGGTCCCATGTCGCCCGACCCGATGCGCTTGTAGTCCTGGGCCGGGGCGAGCGGGACGACCCGCTGGCCGTCGGTCACGCAGAGCAGGGAGAGCTCGGCGCCGAGCATCTGCTCCTCGATGACGACGCGCCGGCCGGCCTCCCCGAAGGAGGTCCCCGCCAGCTTCGCCTCGAGATCGGCGGTCGCCTCGTCGAGGTCCGCCGTGACGAGCACCCCCTTGCCGGCCGCCAGCCCGTCGGTCTTCACGACGTAGCCGCCCTCGAGGCCGGCGAGGAAGGCCCGCGCCTGCGCCAGCTCGCCCGAGGAGAAGGAGGCCCAGCGCGCCGTCGGGACCCCCGCCCGGGTCGCCACCTGCTTCAGGTAGCGCTTGGAGCCCTCGAGGGCCGCCCCGTCGGCACCCGGTCCGAAGACGGCCTTCCCCCGGGCCCGGAGCCGGTCGGCGAGCCCGTCGACGAGGGGCGCCTCCGGGCCGATCACGTAGAGGTCGGCCTCGACCTCCTCGGGGGGAGCCGGTGTCGAGGCCATCGTGTGCCCGCTCGGCAGCCGGCCGTCGATGCCCGGGTTGCCGGGCGTGGCGACGACGTCGGCGGAGCGGCCGATCGCCCAGCTGAGGGCGTGCTCCCTGGCGCCGGAGCCGACGACGCAGACCTTCACGCGGCGAAGGAGACGTACTGCTCGCGCCCTGGGCCGACGCCCACGAAGGAGACGGGCACCCCGGCGGCCCTGGCGATGAGCTCGACATAGCGCCGTGCGGCTGCCGGCAGGTCGGCGACGCTCGTGGCCCCGGCGAGGTCCTCCTGCCATCCCGGCAGCTCCTCGTAGACCGGGGTCACCCGGTGGAGGACCGACTGGTGGTAGGGGACGTGCTCGTACACCGCGCCGTCGGCCTCGTAGGCGACGCAAACCTTCACCGTCTCGAGGCGGGAGAGGACGTCCAGCTTGGTGATGGCGAGCTCGGAGAGCGAGTTGAGGCGGACCGCCTGGCGGAGCATCACGAGGTCGAGCCATCCGGGCCGGCGACGGCGGCCGGTGTTGGTGCCGTACTCGTGCCCCCGGTCGACGAGGTAGTCCGCCGTCTCGCCCTCCACCTCGGTCGGGAACGGCCCCGACCCGACCCGGGTGAGATAGGCCTTCACGATGCCGACGACCCGGGAGACGTCCCTCGGGCCGATGCCCGCCCCGACGCAGGCCCCGCCCGCCACCGGGTTCGACGAGGTGACGAAGGGGTAGGTGCCGTGGTCGACGTCGAGGAAGGTCGCCTGGGCCCCTTCCAGCATGACCTGCTCGCCTGCCTCGAGCGCCTCGTGGACGAGGGCCACGGTGTCGCCGATCATCGGTGCGATGCGGGGGGCGATCTCGCCGAGGTACTGCTCTGCGATCGCCTCGCCGTCGAGGGGCAGGCGGTTGTAGACCCGCGAGAGGAGGGCGTTCTTCTCCCGGAGCACGACGTCCAGCTTCTGGCGGAAGATCTTCGGGTCGGTGAGGTCCTGCACCCTGAGCCCGATGCGCGCCGCCTTGTCGGCGTAGGCCGGCCCGATGCCCCGCTTGGTCGTCCCGAGCTTGTTCTGTCCGAGGTAGCGCTCGGTCATGAGGTCGAGCTCGTAGTGGTACGGCATGATCAGGTGGGCGTTGCCGGACAGGACGAGCCGGCTCGTGTCGATGCCGCGGGAGCCGAGCATCTCGCACTCGGCGAGGAGCACGGCCGGGTCGACGACGACGCCGTTGCCGATCACCGGCACCGTGTGGGAGTAGAGGACCCCGCTCGGGACGAGCTGGAGGGCGAAGGACTGGCCGTCGACGACGATCGTGTGGCCGGCGTTGTGGCCGCCCTGGTAGCGGACGACGAGGCGCATGTCCTTTGCCAGGAGGTCGGTGAGCTTGCCCTTGCCCTCGTCTCCCCACTGGGTTCCCACCACGATGGTCGCGGGCATCGGTCCTCCGGTCCTCGGTGCCTCCGGCACGTCCGGATGCGCCGGGAGTGGAAGCTTAGGTGACCGGCACGGCGCCGGTAGCCTGCCGTCCGTGGCGGGCGTCCAGATGCGGTCCGGGCTCTTCCTGCCGCCCTTCAACGAGCTGTCGGACCCGCGCCGGCTCGTCGAGGTGGCGGTGCTGGCCGAGGAGTCCGGATGGGACGGCGTCTTCCTCTGGGACCACGTCCTGCGTCGCCCCGAGGAGGCCCTCGCCGTCGCCGACCCGTGGGTCTGCCTGGCGGCGATGGCAGCGGCCACCTCGAGGGTCCGGCTCGGCACGATGGTCACCCCGCTCGTCCGTCGTCGCCCGCAGGTGCTCGTCCGCCAGGTCGTCACCCTCGACCACCTCTCGGGCGGGAGGGCCGTGCTCGGGCTCGGCCTCGGCGTCGACACGACGGGGGAGCTCAGCCGCTTCGGCGAGCTCGTCGACGAGCGCCGCCGGGGCGACCTGCTCGACGAGGGTGTGGCCCTCGTCGCCGAGATGATGTCGGGCGAGCACGTCGTGCACCGCGGCCGGTACTTCACCGTGGACGGAGCCTCGTTCCTCCCCCGACCCGTCCAGCAGCCGCGCCTGCCCATCGTCCTTGGTGCCCGCGGCTCGTCGCCGACCTCGCGGGCGGTCCGTCGTGCGGCCGCCTACGACGGCCTGTTCCTCGTCGACGCCGGCCCCGGCGAGGTCGCTGCCGCCCGGGCGACGGTCGAGGAGGTACGCGGCTCGCTCGATGGCTTCGAGCTCGCGGTCCTCACCGGCCCCGACGGCCTCACCCCCGACGAGCTCGCCCGGTCCGGCGCCACCTGGGCGATGAGGCGCGTCAGCCCCGCTCAGAAGCTCCAGCAGGTCGTCGAGGAGGTGGCGCTCGGCCCGCCGCCGGGCCGCGCCTCGCGCTCGTAGGACCCGGGGACGGCCCGCCGGCGGCATTCGTGCAGGCCGGCGGCGCAACGAGGGGCTCTTCGGCCACCCCGCCGGTCGGGCGACCCGACGATCCCCACGCGCCGGCGTCCACCGGTCCGCGGCCAGGGCCGCTCCCGGCGGCTTCGCCCTGGCGCGGAGAGCGGCGGCCTCGGGGTCGTCACCCGTCCCGCTCGAGACGCCCTGTTCGCCACGAGCTCCACCTCGAACCCCTCGTCGTTGTCGAGATGGGCGGCACAGTGGTCCGGGCCACCCGCGTGCGGGTGCCGGTCCCCGAACGGAAGGCGCGCCCCACGCCCTGTCGCCTCGGCGACGAGCCGGCCGAGATCGGAGGCCGGCCGGCGTGAGTCCCGAGGTGGTTCAGCCCGGGGCGGAGCGCGTCGTGGCGAGCAGTGAGCGCGGGAGGCTGTTCGACGACGATGTGGTGAGCGTCGCGGCGCCGCCTCCTCCCGGCGGCCCGATCCTCGGACACCCGGTAGCCGAGCGCACCGAGGAGCCAGCCGAAGCCCTCGAGCGCCCGGGCGAGGTCCGGCACCCACACTTCGACGTGGTGGACGCGCTCGTGGGCGCCGAGGTGCGCCACGAGCCGGAAGGCGGGGCTCGCCTCGTCCCAGAGGGTCGGGAGCTCTCCGAGCGGGTGGGAGCCGCACGACAGGGCGCACTCGCGGAGGCGCTCGCCACGGCGGAAGCCGGGTCCGGTTCCCCCGTCGGTCCCGAGCAGCCTCCACGCCCTTCGCGCTCCACCTGCTCGTCCACCGAGGAGGTCACGTGCCGGGCGAGCGCGCCACCTCGATCCCGGACGGACGCGGTCACCGGCGCGATGAGGCGGTTCCTCGACTGATCGGCGCGGCTCCCGAGGAGCTCCGGGCACCCGCCGGTCGGACTCGGGGAGCTCGCCGCCGGGACTACGAGGTGGTCTGTGAGGCGGCCGGGTCCTGCCACCGGTGCGTGCGCCTGGGGGGACGGGAGGAGAGGCCCTCCAGAGCGGTCGCCTGCTCGAGCGACTCGGCGTAGACGGCGTCCGGGTCGAGCCGGCGGAGCTCCTCGGCGAGGAGGTCCCCGAGCTGGCGGCGGAGCAGGGGGAGCTGCCGGTCGGGCTGCCCGCTTCGCGAGAACGTGGCGAGCCGGCCGTCCGGCCTGGAGAGCCGGATGCTGCAGCCGCTCTCCGCATCCTCGCCGTGGTCCCCCAGCAGCACCTCGACCTCGGTCACGCCCGGCCCCCCCGACTCCTCGAGACGGCTCTCGACCCCGAGGCGCCTGCCCAGCCAGCCGGCCAGGAGAGCGGCGCTCGGGTTGCCGTTCTCCGAGGCCACCGTGGCGGAGATCGGGCGGGGCTCGAGGGCGTCGAAGGCCGAGGCGAGCAGTGAGCGCCAGGGTGTCGTGCGCGTCCAGGCGAGGTCGGTGTCACCGGGCGAGAAGTCGGCCGCCCGCTGCCGGAGAGCCGCGATCGGGTCCGGGGCGAGCGAGGAGTCAGTCACCCGCCGGTCGGCCAGCACGCCGAGGGGGTCGGTGGCGATCTCGTCGGGAGGCGCACCGTGCCACCAGGTGACGACGGGGCAGTCGGAGGCGAGCAGCGGCAGGACGACCGATTCGGGATGGAGCGTGAGCCGGCCGTACATCCGCATGACGACCGCCTCGATCGGCCCGAGCCGGCCTCCCACCTGCACCTCGGCGTCCAGCCGGTTGGCGGTGTCGAGCTGCCGGCGGATGACGACGACGAGGCGGCACGGGTGCGCCTGGGCAGCGACGGTGGCCGCCCGTTCGGCCTCGGCGACGTTCTTCTCGTCGACGGTGACGACGAGGGTGAGGGCGAGGCCCGTCGCCACCATGGCACCGGCGCGGCGCTCCGCCGCCAGGGCCTTCACGACGTCGCCGCCGGTCGTGTCCCACAAGGTGACGGTCACGGGCGCCTCCAGGTGCGGCCGTCCCGGGCCAGCATGTCCTCGGCCGCCCGCGGTCCCCACTCGCCAGCCCGGTAGCGCTGGGGGATCCGTCCCTGCCAGAACTCCTCGAGCGGGTCGATCACCTGCCAGGAGGCCTCGACCTCCTCGTGGTCGGGGAAGAGCGTCTTGTCGCCGAGCAGCACGTCGAGCAGCAGGCGCTCGTAGGCCTCCGGACTCGACTCGGTGAAGGCGGAGCCGTAGAGGAAGTCCATCGACACCTCCCGGATCTCCATCGCCGAGCCCGGTGCCTTCGAGCCGAAGCGCATGGTCACCCCTTCGTCCGGCTGCACGCGGACCACGAGCTGGTTGTTGCCGAGCTCGACGGTGTCGGTCTTGGCGAAGGGCAGGTGCGGGGCCCGCTTGAAGATGACGGCGATCTCGGTCACACGGCGGGGGAGCCGCTTGCCGGTGCGGAGGTAGAACGGCACACCGGCCCACCGCCGCGTCTCGACCCCGAGGCGGACCGCCGCGTAGGTCTCGGTCGTCGACCCGGGTGGGACGCCCTCCTCGTCGAGGTAGCCCTTCACGCGCTCGCCGGCGAGCCAGCCCTGCTCGTACTGGCCCCGCACCGTCGACAGCTCGAGGTCGGCCGGGAGCGAGATGGCCCCGAGCACCTTGTGCTTCTCGGTCCGCAGCGCCTCGGCGTCGAAGGCGACCGGCTCCTCCATGGCGGTGAGGGCGAGCAGCTGCAAGAGGTGGTTCTGCAGGACGTCGCGGGCGGCGCCGGCCGAGTCGTAGAAGCCGGCCCTCCCCTCGATCCCGACGTCCTCGGCCATGGTGATCTGCACCGAGTCGACGTAGTGCGAGTTCCACACCGGCTCGAACAAGGTGTTGGCGAAGCGCAGCGCGAGGAGGTTCTGCACCGTCTCCTTGCCGAGGTAGTGGTCGATCCGGAAGACGTCGTGGCTCGTGAAGACGGAGTCGACGAGGCGGTTCAGCTCGACCGAGCTGTCGAGGTCGTGGCCGAAGGGCTTCTCGACCACCACCCGGCGCCACCCACTCCGCTCGCTGCCGTCGGCCATGCCGGTCCGGGCCAGCTGCTTCAGCACGACCGGGAAGGCGGCCGGCGGGATCGAGAGGTAGAAGGCGACGTTGCCGGCGATGCCGTGGCTCGCCTCGAGCTCGACGAGGGTCCGGTCGAGCTCGTCGAAGGCGTTGTCGTCGTCGAAGGAGCCCGGCAGGAACTTGATGCTGTCGGCGAGGCGCCGCCAGACGTCCTCTCGGAACTCGGTCCTCGCGTGCTGCTCGGCGGCCTTGCGGGCGAGCTGCTCGAAGTCGCCGTCGCCCCAGTCCCGGCGGGCGAAGCCGAGGAGGACGAAACCGGGCGGCAGGAGGCCGCGGTTGCCGAGGTCGTAGACGGCGGGGATGAGCTTCTTCTTCGCGAGGTCACCCGTCACGCCGAAGACGACGAGCGCGCAGGGGTCCGGCACGCGGGGGAGCCGGCGGTCACGCGGATCTCGCAGCGGGTTCACACCATGCACGGGGTCGAATCTACCGAGGGGTCCGCGCGAGGTCTCCGCGGCGGTGCTCAAGTGAGGGTGAGCTCGTCGTGGTCCACCCCGACGTGCACCGTGTCGCCCTCGCCGTAGCGGCCCTCGAGGAGCGCCACGGCGAGGCGGTCGCCGATCTCACGTTGGATCGTGCGCCGCAGCGGGCGGGCGCCGAAGGAGCGGTCGTAGCCTCGCTCGGCGAGCCACTCCTCGGCCTCCTTCGAGACCTCCAATCCGAGCCGCCGGTCCTCGAGACGGCGGGCCAGGGCGGCCAGCTGGATCTCGACGATCCTCGCGAGGTCGGACTTCTCGAGGGGTCGGAACCTCACGATCTCGTCGATCCGGTTGACGAACTCGGGCTTGAAGAAGTCCCTCGGGTCTCCCGCCAGGTTCGAGGTCATGATGAGGATCGTGTTCGTGAAGTCGACCGTGCGGCCCTGGCCGTCGGTGAGCCGGCCGTCGTCGAGCAGCTGCAGGAGGACGTTGAAGACGTCGCTGTGGGCCTTCTCGATCTCGTCGAGGAGGACGACCGAATAGGGACGCCGGCGGACGGCTTCGGTCAGCTGGCCCCCCTCTTCGTAGCCGACGTAGCCGGGAGGCGCCCCGACGAGGCGGGAGACGTTGTGGCGCTCCTGGTACTCCCCCATGTCGATTCGGACCATGGCCCGCTCGTCGTCGAAGAGGACCTCGGCGAGGGAGCGGGCGAGCTCGGTCTTGCCGACACCGGTCGGCCCGAGGAACAGGAAGCTGCCGATCGGTCGGTGCGGGTCCGACAGGCCGGCCCGGCTGCGCCGGATGGCGTTCGCCACGGCCGTCACCGGCTCGTCCTGCCCGACGACGCGCTGGTGGAGGAGGTCCTCCAGGTGGACGAGCTTGGTCACCTCGCCCTCGACGAGCCGGGAGACGGGCACACCGGTCCAGCGGCTCACGACCTCGGCGACGTCCTCGGCGTCGACCTCCTCCTTCAGCATCTGCTGCTCGGACTGGAGGGCGGCGAGGCTGCGGGTGGCCTCCTCGACCCGGCGCTCGATCTCGGGGATGCGCCCGTAGCGGACCTCCGCCGAGCGGGCGAGGTCGCCGTCCCGCTCGAATCGCTCCATCTCGACCCGGGCGGACTCGAGCTCTCCCTTGGCCGCCTGGATCGCCGCGATTGCGTCCTTCTCGGCCTGCCAGTGGGCCCCCATGGCCGTCTGCTGCTCGGTCAGGTCGGCGAGCTCGGCGCGGAGCCGCCCGAGGCGCTCGGCGGAGGCGGGGTCGGTCTCCTTCTCGAGCGCCACCTGCTCGATCTCGAGCTGGCGGATGCGGCGGTGGACGACGTCGAGCTCGGTCGGCATCGAGTCGATCTCGATGCGGAGCCGGCTCGCCGCCTCGTCGATGAGGTCGATCGCCTTGTCGGGGAGGAAGCGGCCCGTCACGTAGCGGTCCGAGAGGACGGCAGCCGCCACGAGGGCGGCGTCCTGGATCCGCACCCCGTGGTGGACCTCGTAGCGCTCCTTCAGGCCCCGCAGGATGGCGATCGTGTCGGCCACCGAGGGCGGCTCCACCATGACGGGCTGGAAGCGCCGCTCGAGGGCGGCGTCCTTCTCGATGTGCTTGCGGTACTCGTCGAGCGTGGTGGCGCCGATGAGACGGAGCTCGCCCCGGGCGAGCAGCGGCTTGATCATGTTGCCGGCGTCCATGGCGCCCTCGGCCGCCCCGGCGCCGACGATCGTGTGCAGCTCGTCGATGAAGGTGACGATCTGGCCCTCGGCGTCGGTGATCTCCTTCAGCACCGCCTTCAAGCGCTCCTCGAACTCGCCCCGGTACTTGGCGCCGGCCACCATCGAGCCGAGGTCGAGCGAGACGACGCGCTTGTTCTTCAGCCCCTCGGGGACGTCGCCCTCGACGATCCGGTTGGCAAGGCCCTCGACGATGGCCGTCTTGCCGACGCCGGGCTCGCCGATCAGCACGGGGTTGTTCTTCGTGCGCCGCGAGAGGACCTGGATCACGCGGCGGATCTCCTCGTCCCGGCCGATGACCGGGTCGAGCTTGCGGTGGCGGGCCGCCTCGGTGAGGTCCCTCCCGTAGCGCTCGAGGGCGCGGTACTGCTCCTCGGGGTTCTGGCTCGTCACCCGGTGGCTGCCCCGCAGGTCGCGCAATGCCTTCTGGAGGTCGTCGCGGGAGATCTGGAGGGTGTCGGCGAGCGCCAGCATGACGTGCTCCACCGAGAGGTACTCGTCTCCCATCTCCTTTTGGGCAGTCACCGCCTGTTCGAGGGCGTCGCGCAGCGCCCGGGAGAAGCCCGGCTCCTCGCCTCCGTAGGCCTTCGGGAAGCGCCCGAGCCGCTCGTCGAGACGGTTCCGGACGCTGAGGGGGGAGACGCCGATGCGGTCGAGCAGGGGGATGGCGACGCCGCCGTCCTGGCCGAGGGCGGCGAGGAGCAGGTGCTCGGGCTCCACCTCGGCGTGGTGGAACTTGCGGGCGAGCGCGACGGCCTCGCGCATCGCCTCCTGGGTCTTCTGGGTCCAGCGGTTCGGGTCGAGCGTCATGTCAGGGTCTTCCTTGCCGCCAGCGTGCCGGCAGCTGTGTCTTCTGGACCGGGACGAGGTCCCGGCGGTACTGCTTGTGCGCCCGGGCGACGGCCTCGCGGGCCTCCGCCCTCGTGCGCTCGAGGTCGGTGCGCAGCCGCTCCACCTCCTCGGTGAGGGCGAGGATCCGCCGCACGCCTTCGAGGTTCACCCCGGCGTTGGTGAGGTGTTGGATCCGCTGGAGCTGGGCGATGTCCTCCTCGCTGTAGCGGCGGTTGCCCGCCACGGTGCGGGCCGGGTCGAGCAGGCCCCGCCGCTCGTAGATCCGCAGGGTCTGGGGGTGGACGCCGGCGAGCTCGGCGGCGACGGAGATCACATAGACCGCACGGGTGCGGTCCGAGCCCGTCGCGCTCATGCGTGGCTCCACAGGTGCTGCTGCAGGTGGTCGCGGGGAGAGCTCGTGTCGCTCGCCGCCAGGGCCTCGACAGCCGCCCGCTGCTCGTCGGTGAGCTCCTGCGGCACGGCCACCTCGACCGTGACGAGGAGGTCGCCGGAGTGCTCGCCGTCACGGACGCCGCGGCCCCGCACCCGGAAGGTCTTGCCCGACGGGGTCCCCGGCGGGACCCGCAAGGTGACGGGCTCGCCGAGCGAGGGCACCGTGATGTCGGCCCCGAGCGCCGCCTCGGCGAAGGTGACCGGCACCTTCAAGGTGAGGTTGCGGCCCTTGCGCCCGAACAGCGGGTGGGCGCCGACGTGGACGACCACGTAGAGGTCGCCGCCGGGTCCGCCGTTGGCCCCGGGCTCGCCCCGGCCCTTCACCCGGATGCGCTGTCCGTCGGCCACTCCGGCGGGGATGCGGACCTTCACCTGGCGCTGGCGCCGCTCGGTCCCCGACCCGCCGCAGCTCGGGCATGGGTCGGTCACCTTGAGCCCCCGGCCACGGCACTCCGGGCAGGGTTGGGCGAGCGAGAAGAGCCCCTGGTTGTCGTTGAGCGTCCCGCTCCCGCCACAGCGGGGGCAGGTGACCGGCATCGAGCCGGGCTTGGAGCCCGAGCCTGCGCAGACGTGGCAGAGCGCCCCGGTCACGACGTTGACCGAGGTGACCACTCCCTCCACCGCCTCGGCGAAGGGGAGGTGGAGCTCCGCCTCGACGTCCTGGCCGCGCCGCGGGCCTCCGAAGGGGCCGCCGCCCGGGGCGCCCTGCCCCCGAGCTCGGCCGGGCCGGTTGAACAGGCCGCCGAAGAGGTCGCCGAGGTCGTCGATGCGGAAGTTGAACGATCCGTTCTGGCCCGGCGCCCCGCCGAAGCCCCCCTGGAGGGGACCGAGCCGGCGTACCTCGTCGTACTCCTTGCGGCGCTCGGGATCACCGAGGACGTCGTAGGCGGCCGAGATCTCCTTGAAGCGGTCCTCCGACCCTGGGTTGGCGTCGGGGTGGTACTGCTTGGCGAGCTTGCGGTAGGCGCGCGTGATCTCCTTCTCGGTCGCCTCGGGAGCGACGCCGAGCACCTTGTAGTAGTCGGTTTCGAACCATTGGCGCTGTGGAGCCACGTGCTGTCCTGTCTTCCTTCCTCGGTCCTGTCAGCCCTTCACCTTCACCATCGCAGGCCGCACGACCCGGCCTTTCAGGCGGTAGCCCGCCCGCATCACCTCTGAGATCTGCTGGCCGGCGTCGGCGGCCTCGTCCGCCTCCTCGTGGGCCACGGCGTCGTGCACCGTCGGGTCGAAGGGCACGCCGACGGCGTCGATCCGCTCGAGGCCCTCCCGCGAGAGGGTCTCGCGAAGCAGCGTCCCGATCTGGCCGAGGGCCGCCTGGTCGTCGCCGCTGCCGACGTGCGCCTCGGCGAGGTCGAGCGCGTCGAGCACCGGCAACAGGGCGACGAGGAGGTTCTCCGACGCCCGCTCGAGCAGGTCGGTCTGCTGACGGACCGCCCGCTTGCGGTAGTTGTCGAAGTCGGCCTGCAGGCGCCGGAGCGAGTCGAGGTACTCGTCCCGCTCGGCGGACAGCCGGTCCAGGTCCTCTTCGATCAGCTGGTCGAGCGTCTCGCCCTCGCCACCGGCCGCCGCCTCGCCCGCCTCGGCGGTCGCGCCCTCCGGCGGGGCGTTCGGGCGCTCATCCTCGGGGAGGGCGTCCTCCCCGGCCGGGGAGTCGCCCTCCCCGGCCGGGGTCTCGTTCCACCGGCTCTCGCTCATGCGCCTGCCGCGTCCGACCCGGGCTCGTCGACGATCTCGGCGTCGACGACCTCGTCCTCGTTCCCGGCCGACTCGCCGCCGCCGGCCGCACCGCCGCCGGTCTGCTGCTGAGCGGCGGCCTGCTCGTACATGCGCTGCCCGAGGCTCTGGGAGGCCGTCCGCAGGGCATCGAGACTCCGGTTGAGCGCGTCGACGTCGGAGCCGGCGAGCTTCTCCTTCACGTCCGCCAGGGCCGACTCCACCCTCGACTTCTCGTCGGCAGGGACCTTGTCACCCTGCTCGCGGAGCAGCTTCTCGGTCTGGTAGACGAGCGTGTCGGCCTGGTTGCGGGCCTCCGCCTCCTCCCGGCGCCGACGGTCGTCGGCCGCGTGCGCCTCGGCGTCGCGGACCATCCGAGCGATGTCGTCCTTCGGCAGGGAGGACTGTCCGGTGATGGTCATCGACTGCTCCTTGCCCGTGGCGAGGTCCTTCGCCGAGACGTGGACGATGCCGTTCGCGTCGATGTCGAAGGCCACCTCGATCTGCGGGATCCCGCGGGGGGCGGGCGGCAGGTCGACGAGCTGGAACTTGCCGAGGGTCTTGTTGTACATCGCCATGTCCCGCTCACCCTGCAGGACGTGGATCTCGACCGAGGGCTGGTTGTCCTCGGCGGTCGTGAAGATCTCCGAGCGCCGCGTCGGGATCGTCGTGTTGCGCTCGATGAGCTTGTGGGTGATCCCACCCTTGGTCTCGATCCCGAGGCTGAGGGGCGTCACGTCGAGGAGGAGGACGTCTTTCACCTCGCCCTTCAACACGCCGGCCTGGATGGCGGCGCCGACGGCGACGACCTCGTCGGGGTTGACGCCCTTGTGCGGCTCCTTGCCGGTCAGCTGCTGGACGAGCTCCTGGATCGCCGGCATGCGGGTCGACCCGCCGACCAGCACGACGTGGTCGATGTCGGACTTGGAGAGGCCGGCGTCGGCGATGGCGGAGTCGAACGGGCCGCGGCAGGCATCCGTCAGGTCCTCGGTCAGCTCCTGGAACTTCGCCCGCGTGAGCTTCAGGTCGAGGTGCTTCGGGCCCTCGTTCGTGGCGGTGATGAAGGGCAGGTTGATCGTCGTCTCCTGGACTGTGGAGAGCTCGATCTTGGCCTTCTCGGCCGCCTCCTTCAGGCGCTGCATCGCCATCTTGTCGTTGGCGAGGTCGACGCCCTCTGTGTCCTTGAAGGTCTTCACGAGCCAGTCCATGACCCGCTGGTCCCAGTCGTCGCCGCCGAGGTGGGTGTTCCCGGAGGTCGACTTCACCTCGAAGACGCCTTCGCCGATCTCGAGGATCGAGACGTCGAAGGTGCCGCCGCCGAGGTCGAAGACGAGGACGGTCTGGTCCGCACCCTCCTTGTCGAGCCCGTAGGCGAGGGCGGCGGCCGTCGGCTCGTTGATGATGCGCAGCACCTCGAGACCGGCGATCTTGCCGGCCTCCTGGGTGGCCGTCCGCTGGGCGTCGTCGAAGTAGGCGGGGACGGTGATCACCGCCTGGGTGACGGTGTCACCGAGGTACGACTCGGCGTCGCGCTTCAGCTTCTGGAGGATGCGGGCCGAGATCTCCTGGGCGGTGTAAGCCTTGCCGTCCACGTCGACCGTCCAGCTCGTGCCCATGTGCCGCTTGACCGACCGGATCGTCCGGTCGGGGTTGGTGATGGCCTGACGCTTTGCGACCTCGCCGACGAGCACCTCGCCGGACTTCGCGAAACCGACTACCGACGGGGTCGTCCTCCCGCCCTCCGCGTTGGGGATGACGGTGGGCTCTCCGGCCTCGAGGAAGGCCACCACCGAGTTCGTCGTTCCGAGGTCGATCCCTACGGCCTTCGGCATGTGTGTTCGCTCCTTGACTCGTTCATCTGTCAGCGCCCACTCTAACCAAGTTGAGCGCATGGCTATCAACCTAGGGTCGACATCCTCTATTCCCCTCGGTCCGCCGGTGTCCTCCCTGGTCCGGCACCCGGCTCACAGGAGCCCGAGGTGGTCGAGGGCGAGATGGGCGGCTCCGAGCGGCGCTGGAGGCGGGCCCCGGCCGGGAGTCCACGAGGGAACCGGGAGACCTCGGTGAACGCCCCTTCTCGGGCTCGGGTTCGGGATGGGCTCGCAGCCGCGGGCGACGGCGACGACGTTGCGCCGTCGCGGTGGCCCCCGGCGAGAGCCAGCCGACGAGCTCGGGCCCTCGAGGCCGGCCATGAGGTCCCGGTCGACGGGCGTGCCGTCGGGGTACCACACGGTGGCCGTTCACATCTCCAGGTGGTCCGATGGTCCCGGGCCGCTCGGCCAGGCGCTCCGGGGTCGCTCCGTCCCCCGGCCCCGCCACGTCAGCGGGTGAGCTGTGCCAGCCGGGTGGCGCAGATGCGGCCCAGCGCGGTGAGCTCGCGACGCTCCCGGTTGCGGAATGGCCAGCCAGGTCGGCCGACGACGAGGAGGAGTCCGTCCTCCCCGATCGGGAAGGCGAGCGAGTCCTCGCCGTCGACGAAGCGCAGCCCGCCTCCGGCGCGGCTGACCGAGGCCGGCGGGACGTCGCCGGCGGCGGCGAGGGGGAGATCCCGCTCGGCCTCGAGGACGACGGCGAAGCAGACGCCGAAGGCTGCCACGACGCCGCTCGCCAGGGTGTCGAGGACCACGTCGGCCGACTCCTCGGCGACGACGGCGGAGGCGATCTCGAGGGCGTCGACGACGAGGTGGTGCCCGTACTGGCCGACGGGCGCGAGCTGTTCCACCTCCACCCCGGGCAGCGAGGCGAGCTCGGCGCCGAGGGTGGCGGCAAGCTCGGCGTCGGCGAGCTCCACGGTGATCTCGTCTCGGGCCCGGCCCCGCCCGTGCTCGAGCACGTCGACGTCGACGACGTCGCCACCGAGCGAGCCGATGAGGCTCGCCACTGCGCCGAGCGCGCCCGGCTGGTCGGCGAGTGAGAGCTCGATCGCGAACCGGGCCACGCCCGAAGGGTAGGCCACCTAGGTGTCGACCGGGCGCCGGAGAGATGACTGTGTGGTTGCGGCTAGCCTCCCGTTGTGGCCACCCTCGTCCTGCTGCGCCACGGCGAGAGCGCCTGGAACGCCGAGAACCGCTTCACGGGCTGGGTCGACGTCGACCTCTCGCCGACGGGGGAGAAGGAGGCCATCGAGGCAGGCCGGCTCCTCGTCGCCGAGCGGGAGGCCTCGGGGCTCGAGCCCGCCGTCGTCCACACCTCGGTGCTGACCCGCGCCGTGCGCACCGCCAACCTCGCCCTCGACGCCATGGGCCGCAGCTACCTCCCGGTGCGGCGGCACTGGAGGCTCAACGAGCGTCACTACGGGGCCCTGCAGGGCCTGAACAAGGCGGAGACGGCCGAGCGCCACGGCCCCGAGCAGGTGAAGCTCTGGCGCCGCAGCTACGACGTCCCCCCGCCGCCCCTCGAGAGCGACGACCCCGGCCACCCGGCCTTCGACCGCCGCTACGCCGGGGTCCCCCGCACGGCCCTCCCGGCCACCGAGTGCCTGGCCGACGTCGTGAGGCGCCTCCTGCCCTACTACGAGGACGCCATCGCGGTCGATCTGTCGCGTCGCCGCTCGGTGCTCGTCGTGGCGCACGGCAACAGCATCCGGGCTCTGCTCAAGCACCTCGAGAGGGTCTCCGACGAGGAGATCGTCGGCGTCAACATCCCGACCGGCATCCCCCGCGTCTACGAGCTCGACGACCGCCTCGAGCTCGCCGGGGCGCCCCGCTACCTCGGCGACCCCGAGGCCGTGGCGGCGAAGGCCGAGGCCGTCGCCAACCAGGCAGCCGCACCCGCCCCCTGAGCACCCGGACGAAACGCGCCGTTCACACGGCGCTCACGCGCCGTTCGCGCCGCCGGCACAGGGGCGCAACAGTGGCTCCGTAGCCTTCGGCGAGGAAGCGACGGACAACGACGTCCCTGGCTCGCCTGCGGGCGAAGGAGGCTGCATGCTCGGGACGACCTGGTTGCCGTACCCCCACTGGCTCTCACCGGGCAACAACTCCTGGCAGCTCACCGCCGCCACCTTCGTCGGCATGATGAGCCTCCCCGGCATCGCCGTCCTCTACGGCGGGATCGTGAAGAAGAAGTGGGCGATCAACACGATGGTGATGGCCTTCTCCGCCTTCGCCCTCGTCCTCGTCGTCTGGGTGCTGTGGGCCTACAACATGGGGTTCGGCTCGCACTGGCTGTCACTCGGGAGCCCGGTCCACAACACCCTGCTCGGGGCGCCGGGCCCGGTCCTCGACCACCTCCACGAGCAGAGCCGGGCGGTCGTCCCCCAGGCGGGCAACCTCGCCGGCCCGGCGCTCGCCATCCCCCAGTCGACGCTCGTCTACTTCCAGTTCGTCTTCGCCGCCATCACGCCGCTGTTGTTCCTCGGCAGCGTCCTCGGCCGGATGAGCCTCAAGGCGTGGCTCGTCTTCGTCCCACTGTGGACCACCTTCGCCTACTCGGTGAACGCCATGTTGATGTGGGGAGGCGGCTTCTGGGCCCAGCGCGGGGCACTCGACTACTCGGGCGGCTACGTCATCCATCTCGCCGCCGGTGCCACCGGCTTCGTCGCCGCCGCCGTGGTCGGTCCCCGGCTCGGGCGCGACCGCGCCCACTTCACGCCGAACAACCTCCTGCTCGTGGCGGCCGGGGCCGGGATCCTCTGGCTCGGGTGGAACGGCTTCAACGGGGGGGACCCCTACTTCGCCAGCGCGGACGCCGCCGCCGCGGTCTTGAACACCAACCTGGCAACCGGTGCCGCCCTCCTCGTCTGGCTCGTCCTCGACACCTTCGCCGGGCCGAAGAAGGCGCAGTTCCTCGGAGCCGTCAACGGCATGATCGTCGGCCTCGTCGCCATCACCCCGGCAGCCGGGTTCGTCAACGGCTGGGGGGCGCTCGCCATCGGCCTCATCGCCTCGGCGGTCGTCTGGTGCTCCTGGAACCTCGCCGCTTCACGGCTGCGGATCCTGAAGAGGGTCGACGACGCCCTCGGGGTGGTCCACACCCACGGGGTGGCCGGCCTCGTCGGCGGGATCCTCGTCGGCGTCTTCGCCGACCCGAGGATGATCGAGTACCCGGTCGCCGGCCCGCACGGCATCGTCGTCCGGCAGGCGACGGGCGCCGCCGGCCTCGTCTACGGCAACGCACACCAGGTCCTCGTCCAGCTCGGGGCGGCCGTCACGATCATCTGCTGGGACTCCCTCGTCACCTTCGCGCTGCTCAAGTTCATCGAGAGGGTGCTCCGGATCCCGCTGCGCTTCAGCGAGGTGGAGCTCGAAGGCGGCGACGCCGTCATCCACCTCGAGGAGGTGACCCCGCCCGACGAACCGCGACCGCTCGCCGGGGTCGGTGCCGGTGTGGCACCGGCCGAGGAGCGGGAGCTCGTCGCCGAGGCGACCGGCACCTGACCCGTCCCCGCCGCCGGAGAGCCGCCCCTCAGCTCCCCGTCTGCGCCCGCCGGTCGAGCGCTGCGCAGCCGAGCGACCGGGACGGCGCATGGCTACGCTTTCGCCATGCCAGGGGCCAACGTCGATCTGAGCAAGGTGTGGCTCTTCAGCGAGTGCTCACGGAGCGAGCTGAGGAGCATACAGAAGAAGACCGAGCAGGTCGCCTTCGCGGCCGGCTCGGTCATCTGTGACGAGGGCGACGTCGGCCAGACCTTCTACTACATCATCTCGGGCAGGGCGGCCGTGCTGCGCAACGGGCGCAAGACCGCAGAGCTCCAGGACGGCGGCTACTTCGGCGAGCTGGCGCTGCTCGACCGCCTGCCGCGCTCGGCCACGGTGAGGGCCCTGACCGACATGGAGCTGCTGGCGATCGACCAGCGGGAGTTCAACCAGCTCCTGAAGGCCTCGCCCACGACGGTCCGCAAGCTCCTCGTCGCGACGGCCGCCCGGCTGCGCAGCTCGGACACCAAGGCCATCCTCGCCTCGGTCCACTGAGCGGGCGCGGCTCAGGGAGTCGGCTGCCCCTCCGCGCTCCCGCCGTCGCCGGCGGGGCCGTCGTCCTCGGCTCCGGTCGGCGGGCCCGGCGCGGCAGCCGCCTCGGCCGGAGGCGCCCCCGCCCCGACGGCGGCCGGCTGCATCGACCGCTCGAGCACCTGGGCGATGTCGAGGACGGAGACCTCCTCTTCCCGCTGGCGCTCCTTCACGGCATCGTCGAGCATGATCATGCAGAACGGGCAGGCGGTCGAGACGACGTCGGCCCCCGTCCCGAGCGCCTCGTCGGTGCGCTCGAGGTTGATCCGCTTGCCGATCTTCTCCTCGAGCCACATGCGGGCCCCGCCGGCTCCGCAGCAGAAGCCCCGTTCCCTGCAGCGGTGCATCTCGACCGAGGTCACGCCCGGGACCGACTCGATGACCTGGCGGGGCGGGTCGTAGACGCGGTTGTGGCGCCCGAGGTAGCAGGGGTCGTGGTAGGTCACCTTGGCGTCGTAGCGCCCCGCCGACAGGCGGCCGTCCGAGACGAGGCGGCTCAGGAGCTGCGAGTGGTGGATGACCTCGAAGTCCCCGCCGAGCTTGGGGTACTCGTTGGCGATCGTGTTGAAGCAGTGCGGGCAGGAGGCGATGACCTTGCGGACCTTGGCCGAGGTGAGCGTCTCGACGTTCTGCATCGCCTGCATCTGGAAGAGGTACTCGTTGCCGAGGCGGCGGGCCGGGTCTCCGGTGCAGGACTCCTTCGGGCCGAGGACCGCGAAGCTCACGCCGGCCTGGTGCAGCATGCGGGCGATCGACTGGGTCATCTTGCGGGCCCGCTCGTCGAGCGCCCCGGCGCAGCCGACCCAGTAGAGGTACTCGACGTCGTCGGGGATGTCCCCCTTCACGACGGGGACCTCGAAGCCGAGCCCCTCGGTCCAGTCGAGCCGCTTGGTCTGGCCGAGGCCCCAGGGGTCGCCCCGGTTCTCGATGTTGCGCAGCATGAGCCCCGCCTCGGTCGGGAAGCGGGACTCGATCATCACCTCGTAGCGGCGCATGTCCAAGATGGCGTCCACGTGCTCGATGTCGACGGGGCACTGCTCGACGCAGGCTCCGCAGGTCGTGCAGGACCACAGGACGTCGGGGTGGATGACCTCGGGCACGAGCGTCTTGTCGGCAGCCTCGCCGTCGGCGGCGCCGAGCAGGCGGCGGGAGCTGGCGAAGAGCTCCTCGCGCAGGTCCATGATCACGAGCTTCGGCGACAGGGGCTTTCCGGTGTTCCAGGCGGGGCACTGGCTCTGGCAGCGGCCGCACTCGGTGCAGGTGACGGTGTCGAGCAGCTGCTTCCAGCTGAAGTGCTCGATCTTGCCGGCCCCGAAGACGGTGTCCTCGTCGAGGTTCTCGATGTCCATGTCGGGCGTCTTGTCGAGCGCGCCGAGCGCCCGGGGCTGGCGGGAGAAGGCGACGTTGATCGGCGCCATGAAGATGTGGAGGTGCTTGGAGTAGACGACGAAGACGAGGAAGCCGACGATGACGACGACGTTCAGGACGACGAAGACGGTGGCGAGCGCCTCGTTCACGCCTGCCCCGAGCGGGTGCAGCCAGCTCCCGACGACATGGGAGGCGAATGCCCAGTCCGAGTAGGGGAAGTCGGGCACGCCGTTGGTCGTGACGTTGGTCTGCGCCGCCCGGTACACGAGCAGCGTGATGACGACCCCGGCGATCATGGCGAGGGTGACCCAGGCGGCCCCGGTGTGCGAGCCGTAGAAGCGGCTGCGGCGCTCGAGGCGCTTCGGGTTGTTGACGAGCCGGATCACGGTGAACACGACGAGGGCCACGAGGACCGCCACGATGAAGAAGTCCTCGAGGAAACCGATGGAGGACCAGGTGCCGATGAGCGGGATGTGGAAGGTCGGCGAGAAGAGGTCGCCGTAGGCCTCGATGATCGTGAGGAGCAGGACCGTGAAGCCCCAGAAGGTGAAGGCGTGGGCGAGACCGGGCACGGTCCACTTGAGCAGCCGCTTCTGGCCACCGACCTCGGCCACCTCGACCTCGGCCCGCCTGGCCCAGCGCGAGAGGCGCCCTGGAGCCGGTTGCCCGGATCCGATGAGGCGGCTCAGGAAGTAGAGCCTCCGTCCGGCGACCGCGAGAGCGAGCGCGGTGGCCGCCATCGCGATGGGATACCTGGTGAGCACTCGTTCTCCTCGAATGGCCGCTTCCGCCTGCAGCCGCGAAATCTATTCCGGAGAAGTGACCGCGCGGAAATTCTCGAAATAGCGGCTCGGTGTCGGACCCCGTTGGTGCTGGTACTTCGAGCCGAGCGAGGACGAGCCGTAGGGCAGGTCGGCCGGTGTCGTCATCCTCAAGAAGCTGATCTGACCGATCTTCATCCCGGGGTAGACGGTGATCGGGAGGTTGGCGACGTTCGAGAGCTCGAGGGTGAGAAAGCCGTCCCAGCCGGCGTCGACGAAACCGGCCGTCGAGTGGATGAGCAGCCCGAGCCGGCCGAGGCTCGACTTGCCCTCGAGGCGGCCGACGAGGTCGTCGGGCAGGCGCACCCGTTCCACCGTCGACCCGAGCACGAACTCACCGGGATGCAGGATGAGCGCCTCGCTGCCGATGGCCTCCACCAGCTCGGTCAGCTCCTCCTGGTTCTCCTTCACGTCGATGACCCGCTGGCTGTGGTTGCGGAAGACGCGGAAGTAGCGGTCGACGTGAAGGTCGACCGACGAGGGCTGGATGCAGCCTTCCCCGAGCGGCTCGATGCCGATGCGGCCGGCTGCCAGCTCCTCACGGATGGTCCGGTCGGACAGGATCATGGTGCCCCGCACCATAGCCGGGGCACCACTGCCGGTCCCGGGGGCAGAACCTTCGCATAACTATGGTAAGGTTTGGCGGATGGAGCGCGGCGCCCTCACGATCCAGGAGGCGGCCCAGACCACCGGTTGGTCGGCGCGGATGCTGCGCTACATCGAGGAGACCGGCCTCGTCGTGCCGGGCCGCTCGCCGTCGGGCTACCGCCTCTACGGGCCGGCCGAGCTCCAGCGGCTGCGCACGCTCCGGCATCTCCTCGAGGAGTTCGACGTCGAGCTCTCCGACGTCGGCTTCGCCCTCCGGATGCAGCGGGACCAGGAGCTGGCCGACGCCGTGGGTGCCTGGCTCCTGGCACCGGCGATCCGCCCGGGCGAGGTGTCCGACTCGGGATGGCTCGCCTACGAGCAGGACAAGCACCTCCAGCTGCTGGCCGCCGCCGGCCGCACGCGCCCCCGCCACCACGACATCGAAGAGGAGACAGCATGAGCACGGTGCCCTACAAGGTCGCGGACCTCGGGCTTGCCGACTTCGGCCGCAAGGAGATCGAGCTCGCCGAGCACGAGATGCCGGGCCTGATGGCCCTGCGGGAGGAGTACGGAGCCTCCCGGCCCCTCGCCGGTGCCCGCGTGTCCGGCTCGCTCCACATGACGGTGCAGACCGCCGTCTTGATCGAGACGCTGACGGCGCTCGGCGCCGAGATCCGCTGGGCCTCCTGCAACATCTTCTCGACCCAGGACCACGCCGCCGCCGCCGTCGTGGTCGGCCCCGACGGGACTCCCGAGGAGCCGAAGGGCGTCCCGGTGTTCGCCTGGAAGGGAGAGACCCTCGAGGAGTACTGGTGGTGTACCGAGCAGATGCTCACCTGGCCCGACGGCGAGGGACCGAACATGATCCTCGACGACGGAGGCGATGCCACGCTGCTCGTCCACAAGGGCGTGGAGTACGAGAAGGCAGGAGCCGTCCCCGACGCCTCCTCCGCCGAGAGCGAGGAGCTCGCCGTCGTCCTCTCCCTGCTCGGCCGCTCCCTCGCCGAGGACCCCGGGCGCTTCACGGCGCTGGCGAACGGCATCCGGGGCGTCACCGAGGAGACGACGACCGGCGTCCACCGCCTGTACCAGATGCAGGAGCGTGACGAGCTCCTCTTCCCGGCGATCAACGTCAACGACTCGGTGACCAAGTCGAAGTTCGACAACAAGTACGGCTGCCGCCACTCGCTCATCGACGGCATCAACCGGGCGACCGACGTCCTGATCGGCGGCAAGCTGGCCGTCGTCTGCGGCTTCGGCGACGTCGGCAAGGGCTGCGCCGAGTCGCTGTCGGGCCAGGGCGCCCGCGTGGTCGTCACCGAGGTCGACCCCATCTGCGCCCTGCAGGCGGCGATGGAGGGCTACCAGGTCGTCCGCCTCGGCGACGTCGTCGAGTCGGCGGACATCTTCGTCACTGCCACCGGGAACAAGATGGTCGTCACGGCCGAGGACATGAGCCGGATGAAGCACCAGGCCATCGTCGGCAACATCGGCCACTTCGACAACGAGATCGACATGGCCGGCCTGGCCCGCATCCCGGGCGTCGAGCGGGTGAACGTGAAGCCCCAGGTCGACAAGTGGGTGTTCCCCGACGGCCACGCCATCATCGTGCTGGCCGAGGGTCGGCTGTTGAACCTCGGCTGCGCCACGGGGCACCCGAGCTTCGTCATGTCGAACTCCTTCACCAACCAGGTGATGGCCCAGATCGAGCTCTTCACGCGCCCGGACGACTACGAGTCGAAGGTCTACGTCCTGCCCAAGCACCTCGACGAGAAGGTCGCCCGGCTCCACCTCGACGCACTCGGCGTCCGCCTCACCGAGCTCACGCCCGACCAGGCCGCCTACATCGGCGTACCGGTGGAAGGCCCGTACAAGAGCGAGGGCTACCGCTACTGATGCGGTCCCCTGCGACGGCCACCGGTCAGGCGGCCGTCGCAGGGGAGCCCGAGGCCTGGTCCTCGCCGGCCGGCTCGAGCGCGGCGGCGAGCACGTCGGAGACCGACGAGGCGAGGTGGAAGGTCATCTGCTCCCGCACCGCCTCGGGCACGTCCTCGAGATCCGCCCCGTTGCGCGCCGGGAGCACGACCTCGCGGAGCCCCGAGCGCCAGGCCGCCAGCACCTTCTGCTTCACGCCGCCGATGGGCAGCACGAGCCCCTGCAGGGTGACCTCGCCCGTCATGCCGACGACCGAGCGGACCGGCCGGTCGCCGAGCAGCGAGACGAGCGCAGTCGTCATGGTGACGCCGGCGGAGGGGCCGTCCTTCGGGATCGCGCCGGCGGGCACGTGGACGTGGAAGCGCCGCTTCTCGAACACCGACGGGTCGAGCCCGAGCTCGGCGGCGTGGGACCGGACGAAGGAGAGGGCGATCTCGGCCGACTCCTTCATCACCTCGCCGAGCTGTCCGGTGAGCGTGAGCCCCTCGCCGCCGCCCTCGATGGAGGTCGCCTCGACGTAGAGGACGTCGCCGCCGGCGCCCGTGACCGCCAGCCCCGTCGCCACGCCGGGCACGGCGGTCCTGTCCGCCGCCTCGAAGAAGAAGCGCGGGCGGCCGAGCCAGTGGCGGACCGACGGGCCGTCGACGACGACGGGCGCCGTCACGTCCTTCGCCACCAGCTTCGTCGCCACCTTGCGGAGCAGCCGGGCGAGCTCCCGCTCGAGTGAGCGGACCCCGGCCTCCCGGGTGTAGTCGGCGATGACGGCCCGGAGGGCGGTGTCGTCCAGCACGACCTCGTCGTCACGGAGCGCGGCCCGCTCGACCTGGCGGGGGAGCAGGTGGTTGCGGGCGATCGAGAGCTTCTCCTCGTCGGTGTAGCCGTCGAGGTGGATGACCTCGAGCCGGTCGTAGAGGGGGCCCGGGATGGTCTCGGCGACGTTCGCCGTCGCGAGGAACAGGACCTTGGACAGGTCGAGCTCGACCTCGAGATAGTGGTCGCGGAAGGTGTGGTTCTGCGCCGGGTCGAGGACCTCGAGCAGCGCCGAGGAAGGGTCGCCCCGGAAGTCGGAGCCCAGCTTGTCCACCTCGTCGAGGAGGATGACGGGGTTCATCGTCCCGGCCTCCTTGAGCGCCCGCACGAGGCGCCCGGCCTGGGCTCCGACGTAGGTGCGGCGGTGGCCGCGAATCTCCGCCTCGTCCCGTATGCCACCGAGCGCCACGCGGACGAACTTCCGGCCGAGCGCGCGGGCGATCGACTCGCCGAGCGAGGTCTTGCCAACCCCGGGCGGCCCGACGAGGGCGAGTATCGCGCCTGCGCCGGGGGCGCCCTTCAGGGGGACCAGTCCCCGCTCCGCCTGGAGCTTGCGGACGGCGAGATGCTCGAGGATGCGGTCCTTCACGTCGCGCAGGCCCTCGTGGTCCTCGTCGAGGATCCGGGAGGCCTCCG
>JAJZZB010000212.1 GCA_021797795.1 Actinomycetes bacterium
CCGGTTGCGCCGGACGCCGCTGCGCTCGTTCGCTCTGGGGTTCAGCCGTTCAGGTGAAGGAGCGCCGTCGGTGAAGCCGCCCAATCCGATCGACCCGACCCACGGAAACAGCAGAAGACCTCGAAAGCGTCGGGTGGAGGACGACGGCTCAGAACGCGCCCAGGACACGCGTCTCGTGGCGAGGCGCTGTCAACTGCCCAAGACGGAGGGCAACGCGTGCTGGAGGTCGGGTGGGACGTCAGCCACCGAAGCCGGTTCGGCCGGCGGTCGGAGGATGTCGAGGCCGCGCCCTACGGGGCGGCAGACCCGGCGCGCTGGCGGACGATCTCGAGCGCGGCGGCGTCGTCGGGGTAGAAGCGCAGATCGACGACCGCGGCCTGGAACGTGTCGGCGGCTGAGGTATCGATGCGCTCGATCACCGCGAAGCGCTTGGGCACGTCGTCGCCGACGACGAGGACCTCGTCGCCCTCTCGGAGCCCCTCGACCTCGTCGTAGGAAACGGGGACCGACCGAGCCGCGGTGTCGAAGCGCCCCCGGCTGTAGTCGAGCCAGATCGTGTGGAAGCTCGTCATCGTCATCGCTCGTCGCCTCTCCCGTAGAGAGCGTACTTGTCGACCCGCTCCGACATGAGCGCGAGGAGGTGCTCGACGACGGGCCTCAGCTGGTCTGCGGCGAGGCGCTCGGCGCCGGCACCGGGAGGACCGACGTGGCGAGGGTCGTCCGCCACGGGAAGGACGATGTCGTAATGGACCTGCTGGAGCTCCTGCAGGTCCCCCTCACCGACGTCGTCGAGCGAGGTGGGCAGGATCGGGAAGCCTGCCGCCCGGACCGAGCCGGCGGCGACCCGGGCGAAGCTTCCGTGGCGCATCGTCGTCACGATGCGGCGCTCGTCGAACCCGGGGGCCACCGCGAACGTCGACACGGTGAAGTAGCCGAAGCCGCCCCCTCGGAGGCCCTTGTACGCCGCGTAGTTCCGCAAGGCGCTGCGGATCATGTCCTCCGGCCGCCCGGCGCCCATGTGGACGAGGAGGCTCCCCTCGCCCAGCGCGTTGGCGTCCTCGTCCCGCAGACGGACGATCACGGCCGTAGGGCCCGCCGGGCGATCAACCGGCTCGCCCTTCCCTGGCGCTGTTCGGTACCGCAGCGAGGGGCGGCGCGCCGGCCAGCACCTGCTCGATCCGGGCGTTCGACAGCGCCTCGTCGCCGGCGAGGGCCCCGACGTAGGTGGACACGAGCGTCTCCACGCTGTGGCCGAGCCGCCGGGCGGTCTCGCCGAGCGGCACCCCGGCCTTCAGCCAGGTCGTCGCTGCCGCGTGGCGGCAGTCGTAGACGCGAAGCGGTGGGTGGTCGATCTGACGCAGCGCCCGCTGCCACGCCCGTGACCAGTTGGAGCGTTGCGGCAACCGGCCGTTGCGCGTGCGGAAGAGGAGATCGTCCGGCCCGAGGTCGAGCGCGGCCACCCATTCGCCGAGCAGCTCGACGAGCACCGGCGGGATCGGCACCGACCGTGGGCCGGTCTTCGGCTCGCCCGGCTCGTCGAACGACACGTCAGCCTCGACCACCTCGATCCGGCCCCAGCCGCTCGCCGGCAGGACGAGCGCTCGCGGACGGAGCATCACGACCTCGGACGGTCGCAGCCCCGCGTAGTAGACGACCGCCGTCATCACCTGGTACGTCCGGCTTCCCGGCTGGTGCGAGGCGATGGCCGCTATTGCTGCCGCCATCGTCTTCGGGTCGGGAAGCTGCCGCAGGTCGACCGACCGTGCCCGCGCGGCCTTCCGCAGCGAGCGGCCCCGCGGGCGCGGCGGCCACGGGTCGGCCGGCAGCACGTCGAGGTCGACCGCACGCCGGATACAGGCGTGGGCGACCTTGCGAAAGCGCGACGCCGTCGAGGCCGCGAGCGGCCGGCCGTCACCGGTCAGCAGCAGCTCCCGCTCGGCCGCGGCCAGCACCTGGCGGTCGAGCTCGCTCAGCTTCAGGCACCATCGCGCGAGCCATCGCTCGCACCCCTCGTCCCCCGCCCGCTCGCCCTCGGGCGGCAACGTGGCAGCGAGGTGAGCGCGCATCCCCGACGGCGGCGCCGGGGCGTCCCGTCCGACGAGCAGCGGCACGAACCGCACGAGCGCCTCGAGGTTGGACACCCTCGTCCGCGGCGCCCACTCGGGCCACTCCTCTCCCAGCCATCGGCGCGTCCACGCGTGCGCCTGAACGTCGTGGGCGCTCGGCCGCCACGACGCCGGCTCCCCTCCCTGGCGGTCGAAGATCTCGCCAACCGTCTTGGCGTGCACGAGCTCCGAGCGATACCGCTCGGCCTCGGCCTTCGTCCGGAACGAGCGGCTCCGCTGCCTGCCGTCGACCGCCCAGCGCACGATCCACGCCGGCCGTGCCGCGTCGCCCACCTGGCGGCGCTGGAGGCCGAACACCTGGACTTCCTGGAGCGGCCGGGCCATGACGATAACCTCACTGGACGTCGAGCGGTCTTGGGATTTCCTTGGGATTCCGTACCAGTCGGCTGCTTCTTCTAGCCATCTAGCTGGGGAAACAGGCTGAACGGTCACCGGCCTCCGGAGCCGGGTGCGCAGGTTCGAATCCTGCCGGGGGCACCCCGATTAGGGCCTCTGAGCTGGAGGATCAGCTCGGAGCACTCCGCCTGATCCTGACCGCTGCTGCCCGGATTTCAACCCTCGCGACCACGGTGATCGGGACACTTGCGGGATGAGATAGGCCCCCCACACACACACGGGTGCGCGCAGACGCGATTTCCGCGTTGCGCGAGCGGGCCAGTCTCGTCTCTTGCCGGCCTTGCGGAAGCCCCGGCAGCCTCGTGGTCGCGACTTGCATCCCAGCGCGGTCGCGACTTGTAGGCCAGAGTGGTCGCGGATTGTAGGCCGGCCCAGCCGCGAATTGTAAGCTGACGCAGTGCCGCCCGACCAAGGCTATCGAGCCCGTAGTGCCGACCGCCTCCTCGACGAGGCTCTCGGAGTGCTGGGCGCGGTGGTCATCGAGGGACCGAGGGCGTGCGGCAAGACCGAGACGGCCCGCCGGCACACAGCAAGCGAGGTGCTCCTCGATCTCGATGCCGACGCGCGAGCCGCGGCAGCGATCGACCCTCGCCTGGTCCTCGAGGGACGGACACCGCGCCTGCTCGACGAGTGGCAGCGCGAGCCGCGGCTGTGGGATGCCGTGCGCCGTGCGGTCGACGACCGGCGCCTTCCCGGCCAGTTCGTGCTCACCGGTCCGGCGATGCCGACCGACGACGTCTCGCGCCACTCGGGAGCGGGGCGCTTCTCGGTGCTCCGCATGCGCCCGATGACCCTCTTCGAGCAGGGCCACTCGACCGGCGCGGTGTCGCTCGGTGAACTGTTGGCCGGCGAGACTCCATCCGCGGGTCAGTGCGGGCTCGAGCTTCGCGCCTACGCCGACCGGACCGTGATCGGCGGCTGGCCCGGGCTGCTCGGGCGCCCGGTCCGCGAGGCCGGCGTGTTCCTCCGCGGCTATCTCGACGGCGTCGTCGAGCACGACGTCGCGCTGGCCTCCGGGACGCGCCGCGACCCGGAGAAGGTGCGTCGGTTCCTCCGCGCCTACGCACAGCTGACGGCCCACCCCGTCTCGGTCGCCAAGCTCGTCCAGCGAGCAAGCGGCGAAGAGACGAACAGCGGCTCCCTCACCCGATTCGCCGCCGAGCCCTACCTCGAGGCGCTGCGCCGGCTCATGATCGTCGACGAGGTCGAGGCTTGGAACGTGGCGCTGCGCTCAAGGGCGCGCCTCATGTCGACCCCCAAGCGCCACCTCGTCGACCCCTCGCTTGCGGCGACCTTGATGGACTGTGCCCCGCAGCGCCTGCTCGGCGATCTCAACACCTTCGGCTATCTCTTCGAGTCGCTCGCCACCCGCGATGTCCGCGTCTACGCCCAGGCGAACGACGCCTCGGTCTTCTACTACCGCGAACGCGGAGGCGAGCTCGAGGTGGACCTCGTCGTCGAACGACGAGACGGAGCCTGGGTCGGCATCGAGGTCAAGCTCGGCGGCAACCAGATCGATCAGGCTGCGGCCGCACTGCGCCAACTTTCCGAGACCCGAGTCACCGCGCCCGCGGCCTGCCTGGTCGTGCTCACGGCGACGGAGTACGCATACCGGCGAGAGGACGGGGTCCTCGTCCTGCCGCTCGGGCTGCTCGGCCCCTAAGCCGAGCGGTACGGCAGGATCACGACGCTTCGACAGGGCACACTCCATTCGGCGTGCTTCTGGAACGTCTTCCTGATCCCCACCTGACGAATGTCACGCCTCGCCTTCTCCCTAAGGCGGGAGGGGGGGAGGGGGGCCAAAGTTGAGTCCGCGAGAGTGGTGTACGAGGGGTAGCCCGAGCTGAGGGTCCCCCAGACGCGACGACCACCTCGTCAACCTTCGAGAACCGTTCCAAGGGATCCGAAGGGAGCACACGGTGGAAGTCACCAACACGATGGGCGCGGTGGAGCTGCTGCGCAAGTACCCGGAGCCCGACGGCCGCAGCGAGCTGCTGACTGAGAGGGGTGAATCGGCCTGGGAATTCCAGAGGCTCCTCCGCTTGGAACCACAACAGTGTGATTCGAGAGGATTGGAGCCATGTCAGAGAGCACCAAGGGGTCTGTGCACCCCGCACAGAAGCGCTATCCGGACG
>JAJZZB010000038.1 GCA_021797795.1 Actinomycetes bacterium
CCCGTCCCGTCCTGACGATTCGTGGAAGAGCAAGGCCACTCGCACCGCCAGGGTCGCAACCGCGTCCTTCGGGTCTCCTCGGGCAAGATTGTGCCCATGGACCGAGCGACGTCAGTAGACGGAATCTGGATAGAAGCCGAGCACATCCTCTCGCTGGCGGAGCAGGCTGGATCGCGACTCGACGCCCCGGTTCCCGCCTGCCCCGCTTGGAGCGTCGAGCAGCTGATGAACCACCTCGGGCGTGTCTACGCCATGGTGAGCGAGGTGCTTCGCGGGAAGCCGGAAGAGGCTCTCGACCGCTCACGCATCCAGCAGCGAGCCGACGGGCAGCCGGTGGCTGACTGGCTCAGACAGCAGCTCGAGATCATGCTTGGCCTGCTCGAGAAGGCGCCGGAGGATTCGTTGGCCTGGAACTTCCTCTCCGGGCCTTCCTCTCCCGTCGCCTTCTGGTGGCGCCGCCAGCTGCACGAGACGCTCGTCCACCGGGCCGACGTCGAGCAGGCACTCGGCCTTTCCGTGGGCGAGGTGGAGCCCTCGCTCGGTGCGGACGGGATCGACGAGTTCCTCGCCGTGATCGGCTTCCAGCCCGTGGTCTGGGACGACATCGATCTCGGCGGCGGCATGACGATCCACCTGCACGCGACGGACGTACCCGACGCCGAATGGACGCTCGACACCGGGCAGAGGGCCTACACCTGTGCCCACATGAAGGCGGACGTGGCGCTACGAGGGTCGGCATGGGCGATCGACCGGTGGTGCTGGCGCCGGCTGACGCTCGGGGCCGGTGGAGGGTCGGACGGGAATTCAGGCTTGGAGGCATTCGGCGATCTCGCGGCTGCCGAGGAGTGGCGGCCGGCGATCTGAGGGATCACCAGCTGGCCCCGTGTCGCCGACTCGGTGCCGCGGTAAGAACCTCCTCGGAGTCACCTGGCAAAGGAGGACCTGTGGACGACCGGCGAGCTCGGCAGCTGCTGGACGAGGAGCGGGCAGGCCTCGATGAGTTGGAAGCCCACCTGCGGAACCAACCTGAGGAGTCGATCGCCGCCCAGCAGGCCGAGGTCTGGTGGGACGACTCGGCCGAGCTCACCGGTGAACTCTTGGACGCTGATGCCCTGGAGGAGTTGCTCCGGACGAGACGGGAGGCCCTGGCGACGACCGAGCAGCGGTTCGCCGACGGCTCTACGGCTGTTCAGCGAGAAGCGGCGCGGTCATCGCCGACGAGCGACTCGAAGCCGACCCGCTCGCCTCCCTCACCGCGGAGGAGGCCGCTCTCGATCAGCACCCGAGACTCGCTTGATCCGCCGCCGGAGGTCCGCCTCACCCTCAGTAGCGGTTCAGGTGCGTGCCCGTGATCGCGCTTGCGAGGCGGGCGAGCGCGCCGCCGTCAAGCAGGATCGGCTGGGTACGCCCGCCGACGCTCAGGTCGACGTTGCCGGTCCCGCCGCCGAGAAGTGGGTGGTCGTCCACGACAGCGAGGAGCGCGGTCCGACCCGAGCCCGTCGAGGTTCCGTAGAACTCGATCTTGACCTGCTCGCGCGCCGTGGTGGTCGTCACTGCCGGCCCACCTGGGTTGCTGGGGTAGCTCGGTCGCAGGAGGGCGTTCACCACCGAGACGACTCGGCTGATCGTCGTCCCGTCGACGACCGCGCGGACGACACGGCGCCCGTGTCCGGGGGTGACCGCGATGACGATCCGGGTGACGTCGGTCGGGATCTTCTCGCTCGGTGGCTTGGAGGGCGAGTAGACCACCAGCGCGTCGATACGCACCACCGAGCCGCCGTTCGGCAACGAGGCAACGGAGACCTCCGGCCCGGCGTCGGTGAGAACCCGCACCGAGGGGACCGCGTAGCTGATCATCCATGCCGTCGTCACGCCACGGGAGTCTGACTGGCCGCTCGAGCTGACCCTGGCGCCGGCGAGCGCGTGCGACCGGTACCAGCCGATGACCCGAGCCGGCGAGAGCGAGCTGACGCACATCGCCGTCGAGACCGCGAGGTTCGGCGTGCCAGGCACGGCGAGCGGCTGAGACAGACGGGACGAGGCTCGAGTGGGGACCCTTCCCACGCGCCTGCAGCCCGGGGGCTCGCCGACCTCGTGCAGGATCCGTTCGGCCTCGAGCCGGGCAAGGGCGGCATCGGACCGCCCGGGCTGGACCGACAGCGCCTCTGCCCCCGGCGGCCGTGACGCCTCCTTCGGCCCGGCTGCTCTGCCGCAACCTGCGACGGCGAGCGCCGACGCGGCGACCACGAGCAGAGCTGCGGTGCGGGCCGACAGTCGTTCCATGACCTTCAAAGCACCGGACGTGTCCAAGCGCGTACGGATCGAGGCGACGACGCGTCGAGCGACGTCGAAGCGGTAGACAAGGCCGATGAGTTCCGACTCCAGCGTCCGGCGTGAACGGATCGGGCGACTCCTCTCCGAGATCGTCTGGCCCGCGACCCATCCACGCTCGGCCCCGCTCTCGATCTCCATCAGCCGGCTGCCGGGTGAGCCCGTACCGCCCGAGCTGGCCGACACCTTGGCCTTCTCGCCCTTCCGGGTCGGAGAGACCTGGGGCGGTGCGTGGTCGACAGCCTGGTTCCGGGCGGTGGGCGAGACCCCCGACGAATTCGAGGGCAGCCACGTCGTCGCTCGCCTCGACCTCGGCTACCGCGGACAGACGGGGTTCGGCGGGGAGGCCCTCCTCTTCGACGGACCGACACCTCGCCAGGGCCTCAACCCCAAGCACAACACGATCGAGATCACCTCCTCAGCCGTTCCGGGCGAGCGGGTCGAGCTGCTCGTCGAGGCTGCCGCCAACCCCGCCCAGCAGGAGGGGCCCCTCGAGTGGCCGCTGCTGATGCCCGATTACGACGGGCCGCAGCTCTACCGCCTGAGACGGTTCGACCTCGCCGTCGAGGACGACGAGATGATGGCGGTTCTGTTCGACTGGACTGTCCTTGTCGAGCTCGCCGACTCGCTCGGCCACACCCACCGGCGGTCGATCGAGATCCTCCGCCTCCTCGACGATGTCGCACGGGGAGTCGACCTGTCCGATCTGCGCCGGAGCGTGGTGGCGCACCGGGAGCGCTGGCAGGAGCTGCTCGAGATCCCTACGAGCCCGCAGGCCCACCAGGTGACCGCAGTCGGCCACGCCCACATCGACTCCGCCTGGCTGTGGCCGGTGAGGGAGACGCGTCGCAAGTGCGCCCGCACCTTCGCCACGGCCATCCGCATGATGGAGCAGGACCCCGCCTACGTGTTCGTCTGCTCGCAGGCCCAGCAGCACGCCTGGATGGAGCAGCACTACCCCACCCTGTTCGAGCAGATGAAGCGCCACGTGGCCGGTGGCCAGCTCGAGCCGGTCGGCAGCATGTGGGTGGAGCCCGACACGAACCTGCCGTCGGGCGAGTCCCTCGCCCGCCAGCTCGTCTTCGGCAAGCGCTTCTTCCTCGATCGCTACGGGGTCGAGACGGTCGACTGCTGGCTCCCGGACGCCTTCGGCTACTCCGGTGCTCTCCCTCAGATCCTCACCGCAGCCGGAGTCCGCCGGTTCTTCACCCAGAAGCTGAGCTGGAACGAGACCAACGCCTTCCCTCACCACACCTTCTGGTGGGAGGGCATAGACGGGTCGAGAGTCCTCGCCCACTGCCCGCCTACCGACACCTACAACGGCGAGTTCGCCGTCGCCCAGCTGCTCGAGGGCGAGCGGCGATTCGCCCAGCACGGCGTCTCCTCCCGGTCGCTATACGTCTACGGCTACGGCGACGGCGGTGGTGGCCCTACGACCGAGATGCTGGAGCGAGCCCGGCGGGTCGGCGACCTCGATCCGCTGCCGGCGGTCCGGCTCGGCACCTCCCGCAGCTTCTTCGACGCCCTCGAGGCCGAGGCGGAGGCGAGTGACCGTGCCGCCGACGAGGCCGCCCCCGGCACCGTCCGGACCTCTCACGCTCCCGGCCCCGGCGGGCTCCCGATCTGGTCGGGCGAGCTCTACCTCGAGCGTCACCGGGGTGTCCAGACCACCCAGGCACGGGGAAAGCTGGGCAACCGGCGCTCGGAGGGCCTGCTGCGCGAGGCGGAATTCCTGGTGGCCGCCGCGCTCGCCGGCGGGGAGGCCGACGTGGCCATGGACGAGCTCGCCGGGGCCTGGCAGAGCGTGTTGCTCCTGCAGTTCCACGACATCCTCCCGGGTTCGAGCATCCACTGGGTGCACGACGACGCCGAGCTCGTCTACGGAGAGGTGGCCGACGTGGCGAACGACGTGATCGGCCGGGCCGCGGACCGGCTGGTCCGCAAGATCGGGCCGGTCGCCGGCGGGTCGGGCGGGCTCGGCTCGGCGGTCGTCGTCAATGCCGCCACGAGGGAGCGGCACGAGGTGGTAGAGGTCGACGTCGCCGGTCTCGGCCTCGGCGGCATGCCCCGCTCGGCCATCGGTCCGGACGGTGCGGTCCTCCCGGTCCAGCCGGCGTCGAACGGCAACGTGCTCGTGGCCGCCCGCGTCCCGGGCTGTGGGTTCGCCCGCTACGAGCTCTCGAGCGAGCCCGCCACCGCAGACCTAGCCCACGGCGTCGAGATCGCCGGCCGGAGGATCTCGAACGGCCTCGTCTCGGTGACGATCGACGAGGACGGGCTCATCGGCTCGGTTGAGGACCTCCTCCGCGGCCGCGAGGCGATCGAGCCGGGTGAGCAGGCGAACGTCTTCCAGCTCCACCACGACCTGCCGAACCACTTCGACGCCTGGGACGTGGACCCGGGGACCTTCGACCGGGCCGTCGAAGAGCGCCGAGCCGCCTCGGTGGAGGTGCTCGAGGAGGGGCCGCTGCGGGTCAGCCTCCGCGTCACACGGCCGCTCGGCGGCTCGTCGCGGGTCGTCCAGGACGTCCGCGTCTGTGCGGGATCCAGCCTCGTCGAGCTCGAGACGGAAGTGGACTGGCAGGAGCGCCACCGCTTCTTGAAGGTGGCGTTCCCTCTCGCGCTGCGGGCCCCGCACGCCAGCTATGAGATCCAGTTCGGACATCTCGAGCGCCCGACGCACGCCAACACCTCCTGGGATGCCGCCAGGTTCGAGGTGCCCGCGCAGCGCTGGGCGTCCCTCAACGAGCCCGGCTTCGGCGTCGCGCTGATCAACGACTGCAAGTACGGCTACGACGTCCGGCGGAACGTGATGCGCCTCTCGCTGCTGCGGGGTCCGGGTTGGCCGGATCCGGAGGCCGACTTCGGTACCCACCGCTTCCGGTACGCCCTGTACTGCCACGAACGCCTCGACGAGGTCGCCTCCGAGGCGGAGGCGTTCAACCTCCCGCTGCGGGTCGTCGCAGGGGGCCGGGCAGCCGCAGGCGCGGGGGAGCCGGCCGCCGGAGCACTGGTGAGGCTCGAGGGCGCGAGCCTGTCGGCCGTGAAGCTCGCCGACGACGCCAGCGGAGACCTCGTGGTCCGCTTCTATGAACATGCCGGCGCCCACGGCCACGCCGTGCTGGTGGCGGACGGTGTGGTGGAAGCCTCGCGGGTCGACCTCCTGGAGCGTCCGCTCGGCGAGCTCGCCGTCGACGGCGGCCGCCTACGCGTCCCGCTGCGCCCCTTCGAGCTCGTGACGGCGCGGCTCAGGAGGCGGTAGGTCGAGCGACGAGCAGCCGGTCGCCGGCGGCGACGGTCGGATCCTCGCCGATGCCGAGCGAGACGCGCTCGTCGTGCACGAGGCCGAGCACGAGGTCGTCTCGCTCGTCGCGCAGCGAGGAGAGGGCCCGACCGACCATCTCCTGGGTGACGGTGAGCTCGTCGAGGCGGTGACGCTCCGAGTCGAGCAGCTCGACGAGGAGCGTGCCGGCATGAGGGCTCTCGAGCACCTTGGCGAGCGTGTGGCTGAGGAGGTCGTCGGCCGAGATGGTGACGGCCACCCCCAGGTCCCTCAAGGCCTCGGCCGCCGCCCTGGCATGGACGAGGGCTGTCAACTCGAGCCCGGGGGCGCACTGGCGGAGCAGCACCGCCGAGACGAGGACGTCGCCGTCGCTCTCGCCGGTGACGAGGGCATGAGCCGCCCTCTCGGGCCGGGCCGTCCGCAGCGCGTGCAGGGTCGTCGGGTCGCCTCGGACGAGGTGGACCTCCGCGGGGACGCCTGCCGGATCGATGTCGGCGACAAGTACCACGTCCTCACCCAGCCGCACCAGCTCGTCGAGCATGGCAGGGACGACGGCGTGCATGCCGACGACGATCCGGAAGCGACCCGGGGGAAAGGACCGTCCCATGTGCATCAACCTCCTCAGACGGGCGGCGGCCGCCGCTCCGGACCACATCGCGAACACCGCTCCGAGGAGCGGAATCGCGGAGAGCATGACGACCACAGCGATGACATGTCCCGCCAGCGTGTGCGGCGTCACGTCGCCGTAGCCGACGGTCGTGGCGGTGGTGACCGCCCAGTACCAGCCGATCCAGATCGACCGGTGCTCGACGAGGGCGAAGGCGACTCCACCGGCGAGGACGATGAAGGCGACGACGCCCATCAGGCCGAACGCACGCTTGCGCGTCCCCTGCCCGAGGAACTGCATGATCCAAATGAGCACGGTCAATACTGTCTCGCCGACGGGCCGGCGCAAGGGATGGTCAGCTCAGCGCGGCAGGCGTGCTCCTGAGCCCGATCTTCGCTTCGAGGAGGTCGGTGATCTCGTCTCCTCGCAGGGGGCGCGACAACACGGTCGCCTGCACGACCGAGACCTCGACCGGCAACAGGCGACCCGACCGGCTCTCCGCCGTCATCTCGAAGGGCCGCTGCAGGACTCGGTCCAGATCCCCCTCGTCAGGCACCCCGCCACTCACCGACCCGGTGGCCGGGCCGCTTCAGGCTGGCGCTCAGCTGCGGCGCAGCAGCGCGACGAACCGGCCGGGCGTCGTGACGGGCCCGGAGGGCGCAGCCGGTACCTCGAAGCTCCTCCCGGACGCCACCACGAGCTCGAAGGATCGCCCGAAGGCCGTCGGCAGAGCCCACTCGATCGCCTCGTGGTGGGCGTTGAACAGGACGGCGAAGGAGTCGTCGACGACCGGCTGGCCCCGCAGGTCGCGAGAGTCGATCGCCGCACCGTTGAGGAAGACGCCGACGGCCTTGGCGAAGCCGGACTCCCAGTCCTCGTCGGTCATCTCGGCTCCGTCCGGCCGGAACCAGCCGAGGTCGATCGTGCCCCGGATGGCGCGTCCCCGGAAGAAGCGCCTCCGGTGGAATACCGGATGCTCCCGCCTGAAGGCGATGAGAAGGCTGGTGAACTCGAGCAGATCATCGTCGACCTTCGTCCAGTCGTACCACGAGAGCTGGCTGTCCTGGCAGTAGGCGTTGTTGTTCCCGCCCTGGGTGCGCCCGATCTCGTCACCGCCGAGCAGCATCGGCACGCCTTGGGAGAGCAGGAGAGTGAGGAGGAAGTTCCGCTGTTGGCGGGCCCGGAGCGAGAGGACCTCCGGATCTGTCGTCGGGCCCTCCACGCCGCAGTTCCACGACCGGTTGTGGGATTCGCCGTCGCGGTTGTCCTCTCCGTTCTGCTCGTTGTGCTTGTCGTTGTACGAGACGAGATCGGCGAGGGTGAAGCCGTCGTGGGCGGTGACGAAGTTGACGCTCGCAGATGGGTGGCGGGCGTCGTCCTGGTAGAGGTCGGAGCTCCCCGTCAGGCGGGAGGCGAACCCGCCCATCGTCTGGTCCTCGCCTCTCCAGTAGTCACGCACGACGTCCCGGTAGCGGCCGTTCCACTCCGACCAGAGAGGCGGGAAGTTGCCCACCTGGTACCCGCCTTCGCCGAGGTCCCATGGCTCGGCGATCAACTTCACCTGGCTCACGATCGGGTCCTGCTGGATGAGGTCGAAGAAGACCGACAGCCGGTCCACCTCGTGGAACTGGCGGGCGAGCGTGGCGGCGAGGTCGAAGCGAAAGCCGTCGACGTGCATCTCGGTCACCCAGTAGCGCAGCGAGTCCATGATCAGCTGCAGGGTGTGCGGGTGCCGGACGTTCAAGCTGTTGCCGGTGCCCGTGGTGTCGAAGTAGAAGGCCGGGTTCTCCGGGACGAGGCGGTAGTAGGCGGCGTTGTCGATGCCCTTCATCGACAGCGTCGGGCCGAGGTGGTTGCCCTCGGCGGTGTGGTTGTAGACGACGTCCAAGATGACCTCGATCCCGGCTTCGTGCAGGGTCTTCACCATCTGCTTGAACTCCTGCACCTGCTCGCCGCGCTGGCCGGCGCTCGAATAGCCGTTGTGGGGTGCGAAGAAGCCGATCGAGTTGTAGCCCCAGTAGTTCCGGAGACCCTTCTCGACGAGGTGGGCGTCGTGGACGAACTGGTGCACCGGCAGCAGCTCGACGGCGGTGATGCCGAGGCTGCGCAGATAGTCGGTCGCCACCGGGTGGGAGAGGCCGGCGTAGGTGCCCCGGAGCGCCTCGGGGATGTCCGGGTGGCCCATCGTGAGGCCCTTCACGTGGGTCTCGTAGATCACCGAGTCGTGGAGCGGGATGTCGGGCGGGCGGTCGTTCCCCCAGTCGAAGTAGGGGTGATGTACCACCGACAGCATCGTGCAGGGTGCCGAGTCCTCGGCGTTCGGCCGGTCGGGATCGGCGAAGTCGTAGGAGAAGCAGGGCGGTCCCCAGGCCACCTCGCCCTCGATCGCCCGAGCGTAGGGGTCGATGAGGAGCTTGGCGGGGTTGCACCGCTGACCCTGGCGAGGATCCCACGGACCGTGCACGCGAAAGCCGTAGCGCACGCCCGGCCCCACGTTCGGGAGGTAGGCGTGCCAGCAGAAGGCGTCCATCTCCTCGAGCACGATGCGCTCCTCGAGGAGCCCGTCGGGACCGTCCTCGATCAGGCACAGCTCCACCCTCTCGGCCACCTCGGAGAAGATCGAGAAGTTCGTCCCCGAGCCGTCGTAGGTGGCCCCGAGGGGGAAGGGCCTGCCTGGCCAGGTCTCGCGGGTCACGAGGCTGGCTCCTCGCCGACGGGTGTGAGCACGGCAAGCGAGTCGGGCGGCAGCACGACCGTGGCGTCGACGAGCTCGACGGCAGGGTCGGAGACGAGGACCGGGCGCCAGCTCCCGGCGCGCCGGCCGAGCGGCACGTTCGCCACGGCCGGGCCGAGGTTGAGTGCCACCGCAAGGGCCGGTCGCTCGACCAGCAGCCACCCTGCAGCCTCGTCGACGAGGGTCTCGCCGCTCGGGAGCCCGACCCCGGCGAGACCGGGCGTCCGCTTCCTCAGCGCGAGGAGCTGCCGGTACCAGTCGAGCATGTCGGCGTGCGGCTGGCACCCGAGCTCGGCCCAGCAGAGCTTCGAGCGCTCGAAGGTCTCTCGGTCCTGTGGATCAGGCACCTCCTCGGCCGCCCAGCCGAAGGCGGAGAACTCCGCCCGCCGGCCCTCGGAGACCGCACGGGCGAGCTCGCCGTCATGGTGGTCGGTGAAGTACTGGAACGGTGAGGTGGCGTCCCACTCCTCGCCCTGGAAGAGCATCGGGACGAACGGCGAGGTGAGCAGCAGGGCGGCGCCCACCCTGGCGCGCCGCTGGCCACAGAGCAGGCCGAGCCGTTCGCCCCTTGCCCGGTTGCCGACCTGGTCGTGGTTCTGCAGCGAGACGACGAAGCGGTCCGCCGACAACCCCATCGGAGGTCGGCCGTGCGTCCGCTTGCGGTGAGGCGACCACTCGCCGGCGTACACCCAGGCACGCCGCAGCGCCGTCGCCAGTGAGGCGACGGACCCGAAGTCCTCGTAGTAGCCGGAGCGCTCGCCGGTGAGGACGGCATGGAGGGCGTGGTGGAACTCGTCGGCCCAGGCAGAGTCGATCCCGTATCCGCCGGCGTCGGGGCTTCGCACGAGACGGGGGTCGTTGAGGTCGCTCTCGGCGATGAGCGCCACCTCGCGTCCGAGGTCGGCGCCGAGCTGGCGGACCTCGCCTGCGAGCTGCTCGAGGACGTGCACCGCCGAGGAGTCGGAGATGGCGTGGACGGCGTCGAGCCGCAGCCCGTCGAGGTGATAATCGGAAAGCCACATGCGGGCGTTGTCGATGACGAAGCGACGGACCTCGTCGCTGAAGGGACCGTCAAAGTTGACCGCCGCGCCCCAGTTCGTCCGGTGGCGCTCGCTGAAGTACGGGCCGAACTCCGGGAGGAAGTTCCCGACCGGCCCGAGGTGGTTGTACACGACGTCCAGGACGACCCCGACCCCACGGGCGTGTGCCGCGTCCACGAAGCGCTTCAGACCGTCCGGACCGCCGTAGGCATGATGGGGCGCGAACAGGTCGACCCCGTCGTAGCCCCACCCGTGCGCGCCGCTCGCCTCGGCCACCGGCATGAGCTCGACGGCGTCGACCCCGAGATGGACGAGATGGTCCAGGTGCGACTGGGCGCCGTCGAAGGTCCCCTCGTCGCTGAACGTGCCGACGTGGAGCTCGTAGAGGACAGCGGAGGCCAGGTGGATCCCCCGCCACCCGCCATCGCTCCAGGAGAAGCTCGAGTGGTCGACCAGCCGGGACGGTCCGAGCACCCCGAAGGGCTGCCAGCTCGAGCGCGGGTCAGGCCGGCCCGGCCCGCCGTCGAGGCAGAAGAGGTAGTCGGTGCCCTCCTCCGCCTCGTCGGTGGCGACCTGCCACCACCCTGGCCGACCCGGCTCCTCCACCTGCTCCATCACGAGCCGGCGCCCGTGCGTGAGGCTGAGCTCGGCGGCGTCGGCACGGCCGACGACGACGCTCACCTCGTTCGCGGTCGGAGACCAGACTCTGAACAGGTGCATGCCACCGTCTAACCGTTCCGAGCCGCGCGTCTGGCCGCGACCGGTCGCTCGCCTGGGGACGGTTTCCGGCCGGGACTCGTGGGTAGGTCCTGTCGCACATGCTCCCGGCGCGACCCTGCCTTCCTGCCGGCGAACCGGGCCGAGGCACCCCCATGGGCTCGGCGCTTCCCCAGCGGGCCTTTGCCGCTGCGGGAGCGGCGCCAGGCGGCGATCCCGGCGTGTGCGTCACCTCCGAGGTGGGACGGCTCGAGCGGGTGCTCGTCCACCGGCCGGGCGGTGAGCTCGCCCGTGTGAGTCCGGAGAACAGCGAGAGGCTGCTCTTCGACGAGGTGCCGAGTCCCCGGCGTGCAGGACATGAGCACGACGCTTTCGTCGCGCTGCTGCGCTCGGAGGGAGTCGAGGTCCTCCAGCTCGAGACGCTGCTCGAGGAGTCGCTCGGCTCCGAACCGGCCCGGCAGGCGCTCACAGCGGAGCTGACGGACGCCGCCCGGCTCGGCGAGGCGTTGGAGTCCCGCCTCACGGCCCTGCTCGACGACATGACGCAGGCCGCGCTCGCCCGCGCCTCCCTGCGCGGGCTGCGCATGCACGAGGTCGACCCGGGCAGGGTGACGCTCGCCGCCCGGCTGTCGGGCGCCGGCGCCTTCGTGGTCGACCCGCTGCCCAACCAGCTGTTCATGCGCGACCCCGGCGCCGTCGTCGGCGAGCAGGCGTACCTGGCGCGGATGCGCCACCCGGCTCGGCAGCGTGAGGCGCTCCACCTGCGCCTGGTCTGGGCACACCACCCGCTCTTCGCCAGGGGAGGCCATGCTGGCGGCCGAGGGCCGGGGCTCGAGGCCGGCGCGCTCGAGGGCGGCGACGTGCTCGTGCTGAACGAGCGCTGCGTCGCCATCGGGCTCGGGGAACGGACCGATGCCACCGGCGCCGAGGCCTTCGCCCGGCGGCTCTTCGCGGCCGGCCAGGTGCGTGAGGTGCTGGCCGTGCCGCTGCCTCGCCGCCGCGCCGTGATGCACCTCGACACGGTGATGACAATGGTCGACCGCGACCTCGCCACCGTCTACCTGCCGGTCACTGCGGGTCTCGAGGCCTACCGGCTGCGTCCGGCGCTCGGAGGGACGACGAGGATCGATCACGAACCGGAGTTCCTCCGAGCCGTCGATCGGGTGCTCGGCGGCCTGCGCCTGGTGCCGACCGGAGGCTCGCCGGCCGAGCAACGCCGCGAGCAGTGGAACGACGCCAACAACCTTCTCGCGCTCGCTCCGGGAAAGGTGGTCGCCTACAGCCACAACGCCGCCACCAACGACCGCCTGGCGGCGGCCGGGGCCGAGGTGCTCACGATCGCGGGAGCCGAGCTCGGCCGCGGCCGGGGAGGTCCCCGGTGCATGACCTGCCCGCTCACACGGGCGCGCTGACGCGGCGACCCGGCGCCGGCGAGCCGGGGCGCTTCAGCAGTTGCTCAGCGCCTGCACGCGGCTGGTGATCCACTGGACGACGGTGGCCTCGGCCTCGACCCCTGTCGCCACCGGTCGCCGGGGAAGGAGACGAGGTCGGACCTCGCCCCGAGCGCGCGCCACCGCCTGTGGAGCGCGACCTCGACCGAGTACGGGGCGACCCGCCAAGGCCGTGGCACTGGAGCACCGGCACCAACGGCGCCAGCTTGGCGACGTTGTTCTCGTCGAGGACGCGCACCGCCGGGAGGTGGAGGGATCGACGCCGCCCCTCGTGCGGTCCTGGATCTTGGCGGCGTAGGTGACGAGCCGTTGGGCCTGCACATCTTCGGGAGACTGGCGGAGGGCGCCCTGTCGGCGGCGTTGAGGTACCCGCCCAGGTGCAGCTCCGGGTAGGCGGCGTCGAAGCCGATGAGGGCGCCACCGAGGAAGGCGAAGAACGGCCCCCCGTCCAAGTTGGCGGCGACGGCCTCGAGGTTGGCCGGGGTGCCGACGAGCGCCACGCCCTCAGCTTGAGCGGGCGGGCGTACCATCGTGCCTCCTCGGCGGCGGAGGCGGCTGCACCGCCGCCTTGGGAGTAGCCCCCGATGGCGACCGGTGCCGTCGTCGACAGCTGCGCTGGCCGGTTGCTCCGGCACCTTCAGGATGTCGGGGAGGGGCGAAGCCCTCGGTCGCTCCGACGGCGTACAGTTCCTCGCCGTGCGTGCCGAGGCCGGGTAGTCGGCGGGCGGCGGCTCAGCCCCGTGAGAGCAGGCTCTCGACGGCGAAGCTCTCTTCATAGGTGCCGCTTCGAAGCTCCCTCTTCGGGGCGCACCGGTCGCCCCGGCCCTGGGTCCCCGTCGCGTGCGCCACCACCGGCCTCGGCCCCCGTCCGCTCCAGGCCGGCTCGCACGGGCACGGTGCCCGAGACGGCAATCGGCCACTGGTTGGCCTTCGTCGACTCACAGGACGTTCCAGGCCTTCGCCGGCGCCGGGTCCTCTCCCCCCGCCAGCGGGTAGTCGCATCCCACGCGCCAGCGGATGATCGTGCCGCGAGCTCCCTTCGCCAGCGGGGAGGGAGGCCGGTAGAAGGCGTCCGTGCCACGGGAGTGAGAGGTCGAGGCCGACGCCGTCGCCGCCACCCCGGGCACCGACTGGAGCATGACGAGGGCGGCCACAAGGAGGCTCCCGACGGCGAGCACCGTCACGGTGAGGATGGCGATGCGCGCATGGTCTCTCGCCCAAGGCGGCGAGGCGGGAGGACGCAGGTCTCTCATGCCCCCGAGAACGCCCGCCGGAGCAGGGTCTTGCGCGAGGTCCGAGCCCTCGTCGTCGAGACGCCCCCCGGGCAGCGGCGCCCGAGCTGCAACGACGAAAGCTCGGAGAGGACCTTCACTCCCCCCACTGGCGAAGCTGCCAGGCGTACGACGCGGAAGACGGAGCCGCTGAGCGGCTCCGTCTCACAGCTCGGGGGGGAGGACTCGAACCCCCAATAACAGGGCCAGAACCTGTCGTGTTGCCGATTACACCACCCCCGAAAGGGCGACGGCCATGCTAACAGCCGATCCGACGGCGCTCGTCATGAGGAGCGGCGTCGACGACGTTGGGGCAGGTCGCTGCGGATGGTCCCGACGATGACCCACAGCGCGATGAGGGCGGCGAGGCCGAGGAAGACGACCGTGAACGCCGACTCGCCGAGAAGGCGCGGACCCCGGGAGGAGGTCCCGAACAGCCCCGCCGACAGGACGAGGGCGGCGATGACGATCCCCGCCGCCCCCCTGTTGGCGAGCTTCTGGACCCCCCTCACGATCTCGGACTCGTCCACACCCTCGACGTTCAACGTGAACGTCCCGCTCGCGAGGGCGTCGAGCACCTTGTTCATCCTGCCGGGCAGCTGCTCGGCGAACTCCTTCGCGTCGAGCGCGGCTGAGACGAGGCTGGCGGGCGAAGCCGAGGCGAGCACCTGATGGCGCATGATGTGCGCCAGTCGCTCCCGCACGGCGTTGGCGGGCTCGAAATGGTCGTCGAGGTGGCGAGCGACGTCGTCCAGGTTGAGCAGGGCCTTGCCGACGAGGGTGAGCTCCGGCGGGGTGCGCAACCCGCTCTCGGCGGCGATGCGCGCCAGCTCGCCGAGCTCGCGGCCCATCTGCAGCTGGCCGAGGTTGGCCCCGGTCGTGCGCACGACGAGCTCGGCGACGCGCCGCGAGAGCGCCTCCGGCTCGTAGCCCTCCGCCGGCTCGCCGAGGCGCTCGAGCGCCTCGGCCGCCTCTGCCCCGCGCCCCTCGCTGGCGGCGACGAGGAGTCGCAGGAGGGCGTCCTGCAGCTGGGGTGCCACGCGGGCCACCATGCCGAGGTCGACGAGGCCGAGCCGGCCGTCGTCGGTGAGCAGGACGTTGCCGGGGTGCGGATCGGCCTGGAAGACGCCGTGGACGAAGATCTGGTCGAGGTAGGCCTGGAAGAGCTCATCCGCGAGCGGCGCCCCGTCGACCTCGAGCAGACCGAGCCGGCCGATGCCCGAGAGGTTCCGACCGGAGACGAAGCTCATCGTGAGCACCCGAGAGGTCGAGAAGTCGGTGATCGGCTCGGGCACGACGAGGCGGCGGAAGCCCGACAGCATCTCGTGGAAGGCGACGAGGTTCTGGGCCTCCCGCACGTAGTCGAGCTCGGCCATGAGCGACTGGCGGAACTCGGAGACCGCCCCGGCGAGCCCCATGCGGCCGGCGATCGGCCAGCGCTCCTCGAGCGCCTCGGCCAGCTCGGAGATGACGTCCATGTCCTCGACGATGCGCCGGCGGATCCCCGGGCGCTGGACCTTCACCGCGACGGGTCGCCCATCACGAAGCGCCGCCCGGTGGACCTGGGCGAGCGAGGCCGCCGCCATCGGCTCCTCGTCGAAGCGGGAGAAGGCGGTCGACACCCGCACACCGAGCTCTTCTTCGACGATGCGCCTCCCCTCGCCCTCCCCGAGCGGCTCGACCCGGTCCTGCAGGCGGCTCAGCGCCTCTGTATAGGGCTCCGGCAGGAGGTCGACCCGGCTCGACAGCAGTTGGCCGAGCTTGACGTAGGTGGGGCCCATCGACTGCAGCTCCTCGACGAGGCGGGCGGCGTCCGCCTCGGCCTCCTCCTCCACCTCGTCGACCGCCGTCACGTTGCGGTGTTTGAGCAGGAGACGAGCGAGCTCGCCGTACTTCGGCACATGGCGCAGCTTGAGCGGCGAGGAAGCCATCGTTGCTCGTGTACCCGCTCGGGAACGCCGGCCAACCGTGCCGATGCCAGCAGGGCTGTCGGTCAGCCTCCGCCAACGCCGGAGTTCGAGAAGCCGGCGATGCGCCCCCAGGCGACGTCGAGCGCCTGGCGGGCGACGGCGTCGGCCTCGGCGAGGACGCCGTGGGCCACCGGCGTCACCGGCGAGGCGACGACCTCCAGCCCGGCCGCCGTCGCGAGATGCGTCACCCAGAGCGTCTGCCAGCTGTCGCAGACGACGAGCGCCCGGTGCAGCCGGTCGAGGCGGGCGGCGGCGGCGACCTCGGCGGGAACGGACCCGGCCTCGGCGACCGAGACCCGTCCCGCCGCGACGTGGTCGCTCCGCTCGAGGAACCGCGCTCCGAGCTCTGCCTGGCGCCGGGAGCCGGCCGCCAGCACGATCCTCGGTGCCCGCCCGGCGCGCAGCAGCACGGCGGCGTGGTCGAGGCGCACCTCGTACTCAGCGGTGATCCCGGGAGGCGATCCCGACGGGGCGATCACGACGACCGCCGGCTCGACGGGTGCGGCTGCGGCCGCACCCGGTGCGCGCGAGGCGGTGACCACCTGGACGGCGGTCACGACGTAGTAGGCGACCGACCCGAGCACGACGAGCGACAGCAGCCGCCTGGCCCACTTGAGGGGCCGGAGGATGACGGTCTCCTCAGCGGGTCCGCTCGAGGGCCCGCTCGAGGCGCGCGAGCGTCTCGTTGCGTCCGAGCACCTCGAGGGACTCGAACAGTGGCAGCCCGACGCTGCGGCCGAGGGTGGCGACCCGGACCGGGGCCTGGGCCTTGGCGAGCTTGCGCTCGTGGTCGGCCGCGATCGCCTCGAGCGCCTCCTTCAGGTCGGCTGCCGCCCACTCGATGAGGCCGGCGAAGCGTTCCCGGGCGGCGGCGATGATGCTCGGTGCCGTCGTGTCGCGGGCGATCGCCTTGTCGAAGGAGGCCTCCTCCATCTCGAAATGCTCGGCGAAGAGGAAGCTCACGTAGTCGGGGGCGTCCGCCAGGGTGGTGACCCGCTCCTTCACGAGCGGAGCGAGCACGGCGAAGGCGGCCGTCGAGTAGGGCGCCGTGCCGAGGCTGTGGCCGGTTCGCTCCGCCCACTCCCGCACCCTGGCCGTGAACTCCTCGTCCGAGAGCGCCCGCAGGTAGACGCCGTTGAAATGGGCGAGGCGCTGGTTGTCGAAGAAGGCGGGCGAGTGGTTCACGTCCTCGAGGCGGAAGTCGCGGACGAGGTCGTCGAGGCTGAAGAACTCCTCGCCCGAAGGAGGCGACCACCCGAGCAGTGACAGGTAGTTCGCCATCGCCTCGGGGAGGAAACCGTCCGCCTCGTAGTCCTCGAGTGCCACCCGGTCCCGGCGCTTGGAGATCTTCTGGCGCTTCTCGTTGACGAGCACCGGCAGGTGAGCGAAGGCCGGCAGCTCCACCGCCGGACCGGCGGCGTTCAGCGCCTCCCACAACAGGACGGCTTTCGGGGTCGTCGGAAGGTGCTCCTCGGAGCGGACGACGTGGCTGACAGCCATGTCCCGGTCGTCGACGACGACGGCGAGGACGAACAGGGCGTCCCCGTTCGACTTCACGACGACGAAGTCCTCGATGGTCGAGTTGGCGAATTCGACGTCTCCCCGGACGAGGTCGTGGACGACGGTCACGCCGCCGGTGGGCACGGCGAAGCGCAACGCCCGCCCCGGCCCGCGTTCCAGGCCCCGCTGGCGGCAGTAGCCGTCGTAGCCGGGCGTCGGATTGTCCCTCGTCCGCTCGAGGACGTCCTCTCTCGTGCAGTCGCATGCGTAGAGGGCGCCGGACCGAAAGAGGTGGTCGGCCGCCTCCCGGTAGAGCGCCGTGCGCTCGGACTGGCGGTAGGGGCCCTCGTCCCAGCGCGATCCGATCCACTCCAGGCCGGCCATGATGCCGCCGACCCACTCCTCGCGGCTGCGCTCGGTGTCGGTGTCCTCGATCCGCAGGATGAAGTCGCCGCCGTGCTGGCGGGCGAAGGCCCAGTTGTAGAGCGCCGTGCGGGCGGTGCCGACGTGGATGTAGCCCGTCGGCGAGGGGGCGATGCGGACCCGGACGCGCCGGCCGCTGCCGGAGGCGCCGCTCACTCCTCCACGACCGAGATGGCCTGCTTCGGGCAGGAACGGACGCACTCCATGAGGCGGTCCCGGTACCGCTCGTCGGGATGGTCGTTCAGCACGTAGAGGAAGTCGTCGTCTCGAACCTCGAAGACCTCCGGCAGGATCCCCATGCAGACGGCGTTGGACTCGCACAGGTCGTAGTCGACGACGACGCGCATCAGGGTCCCTTCCTTTCCTCGACCTCGGGGCCGGGCGGCCGCCCGGGTGCGCTGGCGATGCTATTGCGCCGGTCAGGGTCCACGAGCGGCGCTACGGTCCGCCCGTGGACTTGATCCTGCCCGGAGAGGACGACCCGAGGCGCCTCGGGGTGCGGGCCTTTCTCGAAGATCACCCGACGCCGACCGGCAGGCAGTTGGCCGAGGCCGGCTACGTGGCGCCGCACTGGCCGCGGCCGTGGGGTCTCGGGGCCGATCCCCTGCACCAGCTGTTGATCGACGAGGAGCTGCGAAGGGCGGGCGTGCGGCGCCCCGACAACCAGATCGGCATCGGCTGGGCCGGGCCGACGATCCTGCACGCCGGGACGCCGGCGCAAAAGGAGCGCTACCTGATGCCGCTCCTCGCCGGCGAGGAGATCTGGTGCCAGCTCTTCTCCGAGCCGTCCGCCGGCTCGGATCTCGCCAGCCTCGCGACGAGAGCTCTCCGCGACGGCGACGACTACGTGATCCGCGGCCAGAAGGTCTGGACCTCGGGCGCCCACCTCGCCCAGTTCGGGATCCTGATCGCCCGCACCGACCCCGAGGTCCCCAAGCACGACGGCATCACCTACCTCATCTGCCCGATGGACAGCCAGGGGATCACCGTCCGGCCGATCGTCGACATGACCGGGATGCACAGCTTCAACGAGGTCTTCTTCGATGACGTCCATCTCCCGGTCGCCAACCGGGTCGGCGAGGAGAACCGGGGCTGGTCGCTCGCCAAGGTGACGCTCGGCAACGAGCGGGTGTCGCTGTCGGGGGCGGGGACCATCTGGGGCCGCGGGCCGACCGCCGCCGACCTCGTCGAGCTCGTCCGTCAACAGGGCGGGTGCACCGAGCCGCTGCTCCGCCAACGCCTGGCCGGGGCGTACATCGACGGCGAGGTGCTCCGGCTCCTCCGTCTCCGCACCGTCGCTGCAGCGGTCGCCGGCCGCCCGCCGGGCCCCGAGGCGTCGGTGCGAAAGGCGCTCGCCGACGCCCACGGCAAGGAGGTGATGCGGCTCGCGAAGGACCTCTCCGGGGCGGCGGGCATGCTGGCGGAGGCGGCGCCCTTCGGCGTGACCGACCCGGTCTGGTCCTTCGGGTTCCTGTTCTCGCCCGCTCTCACGATCGGAGGCGGGACGGCCGAGGTGCAGCGCAACATCATCGCCGAGCGATCGCTCGGACTCCCCCACGAGCCCGATCGCGACGCCGGTACGCCCTGGTCGCGCATCCGGCGGTGAAAGTGCTTGCCCTCGTCGCTACCTATAAGTAGCATCAGCTCGACGATCGCTGCCTCGGCCTCGACGGGAAATCCGGCCGCCAGCCTCGTCGGTCACGGCGAGTCCCGCCGGAGGGCGGGGGAAGGAGTGGACACGAGATGGCGGGAATGAAGAAGCCCTGCACGCGACGGCGCCTGGCCGCCGCCGCGTTGGCTGTTGCGCCGGCGGTGCTGCTGCTGGCCGGCAACGAGCCGGCCGGTGCGGCCGTGCGATCGAGGGCGCGGGTGCGCCCGGATGTCCTCGGTTGCGAGCCGTCGGAGGAGTTCATCAGGTCATCCAAGAGCGAGCGCTTCTATGGGACCGGAGCCATTGCCTGGGTCTACAACTACAACACCACCGGCCTGTCGAAGACCCTCACGACGAGCACTGCCAACACCATCGGATTCAGCCTTCAGGCCAGCCAGAGCGTCGACGCCGGTGTGATCTTCGCCTCGGCCGACGCCTCGTTCTCCGAGGGCGTCACCTACACCCACGACGACACCTCGACCCAGAGCACGACGATCTACAACATCCCGATCGGGGAGTACGGCATCATCCAGATCGGCAACGAGATGGGCATCGTGAAGGGCACCTACGAGGTCATCAACTCGACCTGCCAGATCACCCAGAAGACCTGGGTGACCGGGATCTTCCCGCTCCACCAGGCATCGGGCACCGCCGGTGGGTACAACACGGCGGACAGCCCACCGTGGCCACAGTCACGTGTCGTCTCCTCCTGACGCCGAGAAGGCACCGGGATGACAAGGCGGGCGGCGACGCCCGTGCTCGCGCTGCTCGTGGCGGGAGCCACGCTGACAGCCTGCTCGACCGGCACCGGCCCCTCGGTGCCGACCGAGCAGCCGGGGACGACGGTACCTCGTCACCACACCGGGCTGGCGGCGCTCCCTCTCTCGGGAGCACCGAGCTCCGGCTATCCCCGGCTGGTGTCAGGCCGGGGGCGCGGCGACCGCCTTCTCGGGACGGTGCACGTCGGCAGCGGCCGCATCTACGTGCAGACGGTCTGCGCCGGACCGGGAGCGCTCAGCCTCGTCGGGCTCTTCGCGGAAGGCCCATGCAACGGGCGAGCGGGGGTGAGCTCCTTCGCCGCCCCTTCGAGCGGCCGGCTCACCATCGACGTCAAGGCCTCGCCTCGCACCGAGTGGGCCGTCTTCGTCTCGCAGGCTTCCTGAGCCGGCCCCACGGGCGCACGGAGCAGGTCGATGACAAGGCACATCCTCGTCTCGCTCCGGCGCGCCCCCGGTCGGGCCATCCTCCTCGGGTCCGGCATGGCCGCTGTACTCGCAGCCACCTGCGTGCTCGTCGGAGCCGCCCGGGTGGGCGAGATCCGGATCGACGGCACGCTGGCACGCTCGTTCCGCCCGGCCTACGACCTGCTCGTCCGCCCGCGGACTGACGTCACCGGCTTCGAGCAGAACAACCGCCTCGTACGCGACAACTTCCTCTCCGGCCTCTTCGGCGGCATCAGCGCGAGCCAGCTCGCCGCCGTCCGGGGGCTGCCGGGCATCGAGGTCGCCCCGATCGAGAACGTCGGCTACGTCATGGCCGCCACGACGGTGCGCATCCCGTTCCAGCCGCCCGACGGCGGCCCCGATCACCAGCTGTTCCGGCTGTCCGCCGGATTCGGGCTCCCTGGCGGTGCCGTCTCGTGGGGCTCGGCCTACGTCTACGTCTCACGCCGGGGCCACTTCTCATCCGACGGGCCGGGAGAGGTCGTCGAGCGCCCACCGGGGGGCGGCCGAGCCTGGCGCGTCTGCGGCCCGCAATCACAACCGGCCGGCCTCTTCTCGCAGCTCGCCTCGCCCTACACAGCCGGCAGGCTCGACGGCTCCATCTTCTGCTTCTCCGAGTCGGACCCCCGGCGCGGGTCGTTTCCAGGTGGCAGCGTGCTCGTCCCCGTCGTCTTCGACTTCCCCCTCCTGTTGAGCGCCGTCGACCCTGGACCCGAGGCGCGCTGGTTCGGGCTCCGGCGGGCGATGGTCGCCGGGCGCTATCTCACCCGGGGCGAGCACTGGACCCAGACGCCGGGGACGAGCCTCGGGACCGTGGCGAGCGTCCCGGTGATCGCGAGCTCGGTCAGCTACCTCGGCGAGAGCCTCGTGCTCGGACAGTCCCTCGTCGCCGCCTCCAACGGTCCCTTCGTGCCGAGGCTGCTGGCGTCGACCGCCGCCGCCCGGAGGGTGGAGGCGCTCGCCGGGACCCGGGAGGCCCTCAGGCGACTCAACGCCGGCCTGCTCTATCGCCGACTGCTGCGCAACGCCATGGAGGCCGGACGGAGGTCGTCCTACCTGCCGGTCCCCCAGTACTGGGTCGTGCGGCCGTCACCGATCCGGCCGGCCGGCCGGGACTCGGTCACCGTCAGCCGGGTCTCCGTCTCGCGGTCGATATGGAGGGCAACCCCGGGGTGGGGAGGTGCCGAGAGCTTCCAGGGAGGAAGCGAGGTGCGCTACGTGGCCGCCCCACCCGGCAACTCCCCGTCGGGCTACGCCGATGTCGCCGTCCGGGACCTGCGCGCCGGGACGGCCGAGGGCAGCACAGCAGGCGGTCCCCCGGTGGCGGCCCTGGACGTCGTCGGCGAGTTCGACCCCCGCAGGTTGCCGGGCTTCTCCCCGTTGTCCAGGGTGCCGCTCGAGACCTTCCGCCCGCCGACAGCCGCTGCCGGCGGCGGCGCCGCCCGCCGCCTGCTCGGCGCGGCGGTGCTCCGGCCGACCACCGACATCGCCGGCTACGTCGCCGAGCCCCCGGCGCTGCTCACCACCCTGCAGGCCGCCACGGCTCTCTACGGGAGGCGCTACCCCGGCAGCGACGCCGCCCGGCCGATCAGCGCCCTCCTCGTCCGGCTGCGCGGCCGGGTGGGCAGGGGTGCGGCCACCAGAGCCCGCCTCGAGGCCGCTGCCGAGGCGATCCGGTCGGTCACCGGACTGAGCGTCGAGATCACCGACGGCTCATCACCGACCCCTGTCCGGATCGCGCTCCAGGACTGGAGGGGTCGCCGGAGCCTCGCGCTCGTCGAAGGATGGACGCGTCTCGGTGTGAGCTACACCATCGGCACCGCTCTCGACGACACGACCCTTGCGCTCGCCGTCCTCGGGGTGCTGGCCGGCCTCATCTTCGTCGCCTGCGTCGTCACCGCCTCGCTCGAGAGCCGCCGGAACGAGCTCGCCCTCCTGTCCGCCCTCGGATGGAGAAGGCGCGACCTCGCCAGGTTCGCCGTCGGGGAGGTGCTCGTCGTCTCGCTGCTCGGCGCGCTCGGCGGCCTCGTCGTGATCCTCGTGCTCGGTGCCGCCACGGCGCCGGTGCCGCCGCCGCTCGACCTCCTCGGCGCCGCCGCCTCCACGGCTCCGGTCGCCGCGACGGCCGCGGCCCTGCCGGCGCTGCGGGCCAGCCGGCCGACCCGGCCGGAGCGGGTCCGGCGGGGGCGCCGGGCCGCCACCGGGCGCCTCGGCTTCCCCCTCGCCCTGGCCCGAGGCATCCCGGGACGGCGGCTGGCGGCGGCTTCCCTCGCCATCGGGCTCGCCAGCTTCAGCGCCCTCCTCGCCTCCGAGTGGTCCTTTCGCAGGGACCTCCTCCAGACGAGGACCCTCCTCGGTACCGCCGCCGACGGGCGGGTCGCGGGGAGCGACCTGCTCGCCTCCGTGGCGCTGCTCGCCCTCGGCCTGGCCGCTCTCGGCGCCACGACCCTGTCCGGCCGTGCCGCTCAGCGCTCCCGGCAGGCAGTCCTGGCGGCGACGGGCTGGCGACGGGGGCAGGTGAACCGCCTGGCGCTCGCCGCGGCCGCCTCGGTCGCCCTTCCCGGCCTCGTCCTCGGGCTGGCGGGCGGTGCGGCGGCCTGCGCCGCCCTCGGCGTGGCGCCGGGAGTCTTCCTCGAGGCGGCGGGCGCTCCGGTGGGCGCCTCGGTCGTCCTCCTGGCCGGGGCGATCGGGCTGCGGCACCGCGGCGGCGAGGAGCACCTGGCCGAACTGCTCGGGGAGCGGAACGGGTGAGCGGCGCCCGCGTCGAGCTCCGGTCCGTCGTCCGGCACTTCCAAGCCGGCGGTGAGCGCGTCGTCGCGCTCGACGGGGTGGACCTCACGATCGGATCGGGCGAGGCGGTCGCCGTCGTGGGCGCCTCGGGCTCGGGCAAGACCTCGGTCCTCAACCTCATGGGGGCGCTCGACCGCCCGAGCTCGGGCGAGGTGCTCCTCGACGGGGTCGAGCTCGGCTCCCTCGGCGCCGACGGCCGGGCCGGCGTCCGGCGCAGGATCGGCATCGTCTTCCAGCAGTTCCGGCTGCTCGGTTCCCTGAGCGCCCTCGAGAACGTCGCCGCCCCGCTCGTCCCGGCGACGCCCTCCCGGGAGGCCCGCCAAAGGGCGTCGGCCGCCCTCGAGGAGGTGGGGCTCGGCTCCCGGGCCCGCTCGCGTCCCGGCGAGCTCTCAGGTGGCCAGCAGCAGCGGGTCGCCCTGGCGCGGGCGCTCGTCGTCCGGCCGGTCCTCCTGCTGGCGGACGAGCCGACGGGCAACCTCGACCCGTTCACCGGACGGGGCGTGCTCGAGCTCCTCCTGGGGGCGAGGGAACGGCACGGGGCGACGCTCGTCCTCGTCACCCACGACGCCCTCCTCGCGAGCGAGCTCGACCGCGTGGTGCGCCTGCACGAGGGCCGGGTCGCCTCGGACCGAGGGTCGATCAGCCGACGAGCCTCACCAACCGGTCGAAGAAGGCCGCCTGGGCGGGATTGACGCGCCGACGCGCCTCCTCGATCGGGAACCACTCCACGCGGTCCACCTCGGGGAAGCGTTCCATCTTCCCCGAGCGGGGTGGCCACTCCAGCTCGAACAGGTTGCTCATGGCACTGCTCAGGTCGAGGTCGCCCTCGACTGCGAAGGCGCGCACCCGCTTCCCGCTCGCCTGGACGACCTCGCCGAGGTCGACACGGTCCCCCTCGGGCGGCACGAGGCCAACCTCCTCGGCGAACTCCCGCTCGGCGGCGGCGAGCGCCGGCTCGTCCTCGTCGTGCTCGCCTTTCGGGATCGTCCAGACGCCTTCGTCTCTCCGGGTGAAGAAGGGGCCTCCAGGGTGGGCGAGCAGCAGCTCGAGGTCGCCGTGCCCGTCCCGGCAACGGTAGACGAGCAGGCCGGCGCTTCGCTTCGGCACCGGCGCCTCAGATCGAGGGGGTCTCCTGCCAGCGGCCGAAGACGTCCGCCATGGCGGACATGATTTCCCCGATCGTGGCGTAGGCCTCGACGGCGTCGTGGATGGCCGGCATGAGGTTGCGTACGGGATCACCCGCCACCTGGCGGACCGTCTCGAGCGCCCTCTCGACGACCTCCTCCGACCGGCGCTGG
>JAJZZB010000213.1 GCA_021797795.1 Actinomycetes bacterium
ACCCGGGCCTGGCCGAGCTGGTCATAGAGGTGCGCCGGGACGAGGTCGAACGCACGATAGTAGTTGTCGGGGTCCGAGGGAAGGAGCACTCGGAGCCGGTCCCGGATGGTGATGCCGGGCGTCACGACCAAGAAGGCGTCGCTGAAGCGGGCGTCCTGGGGGTTTGCAGTCTTGTTCAGGGCCTGCCAGGCGATCAGCATCGCCATGACGGTCGTCTTGCCGGTTCCCGTCGCCATCTTGTGGGCAACCCGCAAAAGCCCTGGGTTCGCGTCAGTGGCAAAGCCAATGAGCTCGTTCAAGACGTAGCGCCCCGGCCCGTCCCGCCGGGCCACCTCGGCGAGCCAGATCGCCGTCTCTGCCGCCTCGGCCTGGCAGAAGTAGAGCCGCCGTTCGCGTTCGGGGTTCGTCCAGTGTTCGAGGAGGCCCCGGGTGGTAGGCGTCACGCCGCTCCAGTGCGAGTAGCGCCACTTGTCGAGCTCGTGGCGGATGTCGTTCACAAGGCGCGTCTCTTCGATCCGGTCTGCGGTCCACTCGGCGAAGTGGAGCTCGTCCTGCGCTCCGGCTCGGCGCCTGCTCGCGGGGATCGGCACGAAGTAGGACGACCTGCGCCGGCCGTCGACCACCTCGTCGGTGATCCCGTCGTCCCCGAAGCGCCAGTGCCGGGTCGGCGCGTCGTACGGGGAGTTCAAGATCGGGTTCTCGATGACGACGTCAGGCACGGCGCCATCCCCTCTCCGTGCGCTCGCCCACCGGCACGCAGGGATCGTACGTCGGAGGCGTCCCGAGACGCGGGGACCGACGGGCCTGCGCCTCTGGCGGACTTTGCATGGGCCTGGCACCAGGTGTTCCGATCGGAACTCCTCTGCTACACGCTGGACTCTTCGAAGGGGGCGGCCTCGACCCCGACCAGTGAAGCGAGTGCGGGCCAGTGGCTCGGATGCGGGACGGACTTCCCGTTGCGGTAGCTCGACGCGGTGGCCTTCGTCACGCCGGCGGCGTCCATGATCTCTCGGAGCCGATGCCCGCGGAGCCGGGGCGTCACCGTGGCGAAGAAGTCCGCTCGATCGATGACCGCGTCGGGGTGCTCGGCCCGCCAGGCCTCCTGGGCGATGCGGGCCGAGGCAATCGCCTGTCCCCGCCGACGGCGCGCCTCCCGGGCCTGGCCGGGCGTCTGCTCCATGCAGGCCGGGCAGCGCAGGTGCCGGCTCCGCGTGAGCGGCCCTCCGCAGTCGATGCAGGTGGCCAGGGCCGTCGCTGCGGTGGCAGGCGCCAGCCGGTTGGCCTGCTGGCGCCCCTCCACCGATCGCTGCCCGAGGCTCCCAGCCACGGCCTTTCGTGCCCGGACACGGGCTTGAGCGGCCCGCTGGTTGCGCCCGGTGAGCGGCGTCCGTGGCTGCCAGCTCCCCTTCACGGCCCGGCCGAGGAGGTGGGCGAGCTGTTCTGCCCACGGTGCGACCGCCTTTGCCCACATGGGCATGCGAGCCGCCAGCTCCTGGACGAGGGCTGGAGCGATGCGGATCGAGCCGTCGCTCCGCTCGACGAAGTCACGACGGGAGAACGTCCGCTCGCCGACAAGCCCGAGGCAGAAGCGCTCGACGTCAGGCCGGACGGGCTCCAAGAGGTCGAGGGCCAGGCTCGAGCGCCTCGGCTCATCGGCGTGGACGAAGCCGAGTCCGGGATGCAGGCCGACCGCCTCACACGCGAGCCGGGCCTCGATCGCTGCGAGCGAGAATCCGAGGTTCAAGATCGCGTTGAGCGGCTGTGCGGCCTTGCGGTTCGAGGTTCCCTTCGTGAGCACAGAGCGCCGGCCGTCGAAGACGGGCCAGTGCCCGGGCACCCGTTGAGCGTCGGACCGTGCGAATCGGAGGGTCGAAGCCGGATGCCCGCACCAGGCGTCGAAGTAGAGCGCTGCCGCGGAAGCTTCGAGCTGGCGGCACTCGTCGACGTCCGTCGCCTCTTCCATCGCCTCGGCGAGCCCGCCGATCGTGTCGGCGACCGAAGGAAGGCTGAAGACGCTCCGGGCGACCCCAGACTGGCCGCGGAGCTTTCCTCCCAAGAGGAGCACCGCGGCCTCGACGTCCAAGCCGACAGGTGGCGCCGCCTGGAGTCGGATCAAGCGTGGGTCACAGGTTCCGGTGACCGGCACCAGGAGCGGTTCTGCGTCCTCGTCGACGACGAGCACGCCGACGTCCGCCTCCTTGCACCAGCGGACAGCGTCGAGGGTGATGACACCCGATCCGGCGCCTATGACGAGGCGCCCGAGCCGGCTCGTCGCACGGTTCCAGGTCCGCTCCCTGCGGTACCAGCCCTCGCCGTCTCGGGATCGCAGGTGCCCGGAGAACACGTCGACCCGCGCACCGTGGCCCATGACGACGGCCACCGCCGGCCCGGCCGGGTCGGAGGCAAAGCCGGCTTCCAAGCCGGAGAGGACGTCGTCGATCGCCTCGGCCGATAGGCCCGGACCCTCGGAGACGATCTCAACAGGGTGGGCAGGTGCGGCGCGAGTAGCGTCGGGTTCGGCCATGGAGCCAACCTCCTTGGTCCACGCCCGGGGCCGTTCGTGCGGCGCCCGGGCACCTTGTTGTCGAGGCCTGAACCTACCTCCTTGGGCTTCCAGGAATCAGGTCCCGGTGGCGCCCGGAGGAGCTTCGTTCCCGGGCTCGGCCTTTCCGACCAGAGGTTGACCGAATGCGCCGCCGGTCCCGCCGGTCCTGACGAGCCAGTTTCGACGCGTAGTCGTCCAGGCGATGGAGCATCTCGCCGCGGTCGGTGATGTACGCGCTGAGAGGGGTCTTCGCGTGCCGTCGCCGGCTGTCGACAGTCGCCATCTCCCAGGCAACCAAGGCGCCGACCGGCAGTGGGAGATCGTGATGCGCCGCGACTACGACAGCCGGCTGCTCGGGGTGACGTTGAGCGCTTGCCCGCAGCGCTCCCCCGTCAACGACGATGCGCTGCGAGCAGCGATCGCAATAGAGCGGTGGAAGCCCCTCGCCCCACTCGAACCGTTCGGACACCTCAAGTCCTCGCGAGCCGTCGAGTCGCAGGCTCTTGTCATCGGTGCGCATCGACCGTGCCCGTGTCTGGCGCCGGACGCCCACGACGTACCACGCGTCAACTGTGCCGTCGTGGACCGCGAGCGCGAGGGGAGACTCGACGTGATGGAAGACCGCACACCCGAGGTGGAGGTAGAGGACCGGCCGCCAGAGGGCGCCGGGACGGACGACGGTGGAGCGGGAGGGGCTTGACAGGGTGGTCATCGGCGCCTAGGCTACACCCTTGTAGTTACGCTGGTGTGAGTCTTCACCGGCAGACGGTGGGTTTCAGGCCCAGGGCGCCTCCCCCTACGGGGAGAGGCGGCGACTTTCCGGTTCAGCGTCAGCGCACCCCGGGAGTCGTCGGGAGGTCCTGGCATGCGAGAGCCCGACCTGCTCACGACCCGTGAGGTCGCCGCGATCCTCCGGGTCGATCCGGGCACCGTCAAGCGCTGGCTCGCCCAAGGGGTGCTCGGGTCGGTCAAGCTCGGCCGTCACCGACGGGTGACCCGCGCCCAGTTGGAAGCGTTTTTCGACCGGCTGGAGCGCGAGGGCAGTGTCCCGCCCGCGTGGCCGCACTCACATGATGCCGCTGCTCGCCGCAAGGGCAGTACGCCGTGAGCCGCCGCAAGAAGACGGCGCCCCCGTGGTCTACGGGGGCGCCTCGACCTCGATCTCTCCCAAGATTGAAGGCCAGGAGGACTCTACCTCCACCGACTCCTGGCCCGATGCCTGGAGCCGGTCATGCCGAGTGCTGACCGCTACCAGCGCGAGAAGGAACGGCTTGCCCGGCGAGGCGTCACCCCCTACGGCGAACGGGTCTCGCGCCTCGAAGCCCTCGGCCTGACCCGTAGCCAGGCGGCAGGACACCCAGGCCCGAGCGAAACCTCAGCCCGGGAGCTCTTCTCGCAGCCCGATTACCGGGCGACGATCTACACCGGGATCCGCGGCGATGCTGACGACCCGCCGCGTGTCGTCAGCTTCTGGACCGATCGGCCGACCGACGTGCGTGCCGGGCGCTACATGGCGCTCACCCGCGCCCTGCGCGAGGAGCGCGTCACGCCCATCGAGTTCCACCGCAGGATCCGCCGGATGCGACCGATCGGCGGGATGCGGCCCCTCGACGATCCGGAGGCGGTGCTCGCGCTCGTCCAGACGACGGCCAGGGAGGACATTGTCTTCGAATACCGGGGCAGGGCTCGGCCACGTCGCGCAGGAGCCGGCCGGCGCTCAGCGTCGACGAAGCGAGGCCGGAAGTGATCGCCGTGCGCTGCGCCTACTGCGGCGCCCTGGCAGAGGAACCCGACCACCTGACCGGTCGACCCAAGGGCGGCGAGGCGCGCTTTGACGAGGAGCTGTGGGTGCCCAGCTGCCGAGCGTGCAATCTCGTGAACGAGCACGGCTGGTCGGCGTCTGGGCTTCTCGTCGTTGAGCGGCCCCTGCTCGAAGTGCGGGTCGACCGCTTCCTCTACGGCGTCTCCCGGCTTGCCGATATCGGGTGGGCGGGTCCCGTCCACCGGGGCTTCTGGGGCGGGCTCCATGGCTTCGTCCTCGCCGTCAGCGGGCGGTCGGAGCGATGAC
>JAJZZB010000214.1 GCA_021797795.1 Actinomycetes bacterium
CCGGGTGGACAGCATCGTCGTGAGCGACTCCTTCTCGATCGTGACGCTGACCCCTACCGCCCGCAGCTCCGCCTCGATGACGAGCCCTGCTTGGTCGACCGCCCACTGCCCGCTCGGCTCGAGCAGGGTGAGACGCAGGGGAGTCCCGGAGCCGTTCAGCCTCAGTCGACCGTCGGGGGCAGGCAGGTAGCCGGCTGACCGGAAGTCCGCCAGCGCCGCCGCAGGGTCGTACAGCGCGGGCGCCCGCTGGGGAGCCGCCCCGCTTCCTCCGTAGCTCTCCCCGACGAGGGTGAACCGTGAGATGGCGGCCGGCACGCGCGGATCGACGAGATCGATCGAGTCCGCCACGATCTCGCTCCGGTCGAGGGCGTGCTCGACGCCGAGCCGGAGGGCACGCTCTGCGGTTGTCGGATCGGCGAGATTGAAGCAGAGCTGCCAGAGGTGGTCGGTGAGGAAGCCTGACCACGAGACGGTTCTCGGCACCGAGACGCCGGAGACCGTGCTGCCGGGAGTGGTGGTCACCGGCTTGACCCCCACCAGCCCGTCACCCCATGTTCCGGGTGGGGAGCTGGAGGCGTCGACCTCCCCGACCGAGATGTGCCCGCCCTGCACGCCTGCGACTACGGCGGCGCTCGAGTGGACGACGACGAAGCGGATGTGCGCCACGCGTGCGGGCGGTCCCCAGTAGTGGGGGTTCCGGCTGAGCACGAGGTCGCGTCCGGGCACGTAGGAGGTGATCTCGAAGGGACCGCCCGAGACGACGCGGGACGGTGAGAAACCTTGGAAGGCGCTCGTCCAGCCGTCGCGCTCGGCGATGTGCGCCGGGGTGAGGTCGGCGAAGAGGGACTGCCATGCCGAGTACGGCTGGGTGAAGGTGACCGTCACGGTCCGCCCGCCCTTCGAACCGACGATCGAGGCGATGTCCCGGTACCCGGCGACGAGGCCGGCATTCGGCAGCGACGCCGAATGCGCCAGGTGTTCGTGCCAGGCGTAGACGAAGTCGGCAGCCGTGATCGGCACCCCGTCCGACCATGTCGCTGCGGGGTTGATGACGTAGGCGACGGTGAGGGGCGACACGCTCTGCACCTCGGCGCTCTGGAGAAGACCGGAGGTCTCCAGCTGGAACGTCGGTGTCGTGATGAACGGCTGTGGCCAGACCTGTTCCATCACCATCTGAGTCACGGTGTTGTCACCGGCCGGCGTCGAGGGATTGAAGTTCGTCGGGAGCGATGAGACGGCGACCGAAACGGTGCCCTGAGTGTCGAGAAGGAGTCCGCCCGGGACCGTCGGGGTCGTCGCCGTCGTCGGCGGTGGGCTGGCGGCCGGCGAGCACGACGCCGCTACGAGGGCGACGAGAGCGAGAAGGAGGGAGAGTGCGCCGCGGTGGACGGGTCGTGCCCGCCTCAACTCCACCGGAGCGCGAGCGAGATGGTGACGAAGGTGAACACGAGGACGAAGGCGACGGTCAGCCGGTCGAGGTTGCGCTCGGCGACGGTGGACCCGGCCGCAGTCGAACCGCCCGAGGCGCCGAACATGTCCGACAGCCCGCCGCCGCGCCCGCTGTGCAGGAGGATCAGCACGATCAGCCCGAGCGAGACGATGACGTCGACGACCACGAGGGCGTCGGTGAGCACGGGCGGGGACCTCCTCGGAACGACACGGGGCGGCGCCACCTGCGCCACCTTGGCTACCCGAGGCTACCACCGCCCCTCCACAGCCGACGAGGCGGCCACGATGGCCCGCTCAGCGAGCCTGGGCGATCTCGAAGAGGCTGTCCGGCTTGAGGCTCGCCCCCCCGACGAGGAGCCCGTCGATGTTGGGCTTTCGCAGCAGCTCGCCGGCGTTGCCGGGGGTCACCGAGCCCCCGTACTGGATGCGCACCGCACCGGCGACGTCGCTCCCCGCCAAGCCCTCGAGCTCCGTCCGGATGTGGGCTGCCATCTCTTCCGCGTCGTCCGCCGACGCCGTCTCGCCGGTGCCGATCGCCCAGATCGGCTCGTAGGCCACCACGAGCTCGGCGACTCCGGCCCGCGAGCGCCCCTTCAGGGCGGCCTCGAGCTGGGCCGAGACCGTGGCACGGGCCTCCCCCACCCGGCGCTGCTCGAGCGTCTCCCCGACGCACAAGATGGGCGTCATCTTGTGGCGGAGCACGGCGTCGACCTTGGCCCGCACCTGCTCGTCGCTCTCGCCGAAGAGCTGGCGGCGCTCGGAGTGACCGACGATCACGAAGCGGACGTTCAACTTGGCGAGCATCTCGGCGCTGACCTCGCCGGTGAAGGCGCCCTTCTCCGCTTCGTGGCAGTTCTGGGCGCCGAGGGCGACCGGGACGGCGTCGGACTCGAGCGCCGTCTGCACCGACCGCAGCGCAGTGAAGGGCGGGTGGACCGACAACGCCCGACCGCTCCTGAGCGGCCTCGCCCGGAGCAGGGCGGCGAGGGCCTGGACGAACTGGATCGCCTCGAAGTGCGTCTGGTTCATCTTCCAGTTGCCGCTCACGAGCAGCTCCCGCTCGCTCACGCCCGCGTGCTCTGCCGGAGGGCCGCCAGACCCGGCAGGTCTCCGTGCTCGAGCAGCTCGAGGGAGGCACCGCCTCCTGTCGACACGTGGCTCACGCCGCCCTCGAAGCCGAACCGGTCGAGCGCCGCCACGCTGTCACCCCCTCCGACGACGCTGTATCCGCCTGCGCTCACGACGGCCGAGGCCACCTCGTAGGTGCCGCGGGCGAAGCGGGGGTCCTCGAAGACCCCCATCGGCCCGTTCCACATGATCGACCCGGCCCCGGCTATGGCGTCTCGGAAGAGCTCACAGGTGGCCGGCCCGATGTCGAAGCCCCGCCAGCCGTCGGGGATGGCCTGGCCGGTCACCTTGGTGGCGTCCGCCGGCGGGTCCTCGACGGGGGCTACGGCGCCCGTCGCCTTCTGCTCGAGCTCGAGCCCGGGCGCCGCGGCCACCACGTCCACGGGCAGCATCAGCACCGAGGAGGAGCTGAGCAGGTCACGGCAGGAGTCGAGATGGGCCTCGTCGACGATCGACTCCCCGATCGGCTTGCCGAGGGCGCGTAGGAACGTGAAAGCCATCCCGCCGCCGACGAGCACCCGGTCGGCCCGGTCTGACAGGCTGCGGAGCAGGCCGAGCTTGTCGGCCACCTTTGCCCCCCCGATCACGACCACGAACGGCCGGGGCGGGTCGACCAGGATCGGCACGAGGCCGGCCACCTCCTTCTCGACGAGCCGTCCGGCGGCCGAGGGGAGGAAGCGGGGCGGCCCCACGACCGAGGCGTGCGCCCGGTGCATGACGCCGAAGGCGTCGTTCACGAACAGTTCCTGGTCCTTCACGAGCTCGGCGACGAGAGCTGGCGAGTTCTGCTCCTCACCCGGCGAGAAGCGCAGGTTCTCGAGCACCCGGACGTTCATGCCGAGCTCGGCCAGGCGACTGGCGACCGGCGCCACCGAGTAGCGCTCGTCCACCTTCCCCTTCGGACGCCCGAGATGGGTGGCGACCGTCACCTCGGCCCCTCCGGCGGTCAGGTACTCGAGGGTCGGCAGGGCGGCCCGGATCCGGAAGTCGTCGGCCACCGTCCGGGAGCCGTCGGGCTCCTCGGTGAGCGGGACGTTGAGGTCGAGGCGGACGAGGACCCTCCTGCCCTCGAGCGCCCCGAGGTCCTCGAGGAGCGGGAGCCCTCCGGCGGCGGCCGGCCGGCTCACGCCCGGCCGACGATCCCGGCGAGGTCGACCAAGCGGTGCGAGTACCCCCACTCGTTGTCGTACCAGCCCATGACCTTGACAAGGGTCGAGCCCTCGTCGATCGGGATCGCCATCGTCAAGGTGGCGTCGAAGATGCACGACGCCGGGCTGCCGATGATGTCGCTCGAGACGATCGGTGCCTCGTTGTATTCGAGCACCGGGGCAAGCGGGCCCCGCTCGGAGGCCTCCTTGAACGCCGCGTTGACCTCCTCGACCGAGACCGACCGGGCGACGACGGCCGTCAGGTCGGTGATCGAGCCGTCGACGACGGGCACCCGGAGTGCCGCGCCGTCGAGGCGTCCTGCCATCTCGGCGAGGACGAGGCTCGTCGCCCGGGCGGCACCCGAGCTCGCCGGCACGATGTTGACGGCGGCCGCCCGCGCCCGGCGCAGGTTGTCGCGGCCGAGGTCGAGCAGCTCCTGGTCGTTGGTGTAGGCGTGCACCGTCGTCATGAGACCCTGGCGGAGCCCGAAGGCGTCCTCGACCACCTTCACCATCGGGACGAGGCAGTTGGTCGTGCAGGAGGCGTTCGAGACGATGACGTGGGCGTCCGGGTCGAACTCCCCGTCGTTGACGCCGACGACGAAGGTGGCGTCGGCGTCCTTTGCCGGCGCCGAGATGACCACGCGGCGCGCCCCGGCCTCGATGTGCGCCGAGGCGGCGGCCCGGGAGGTGAAGCGCCCGGTCGAGTCGACCACCACGTCCACTCCGAGCTCGCTCCAGGGCAGTGACTTCGGGTCGGTCTCCGAGGTGACGACGATCTCCCGGCCTCCGACCCTCAGCCCCTTCTCCGACACCTCGACGGTCTCGGCGAGACGGCCGTGGGTGGAGTCGTACCGGAGCAGGTGGGCGTTC
>JAJZZB010000215.1 GCA_021797795.1 Actinomycetes bacterium
GCGACTCACGCAGCCCCGTCATCCGCAACGACCCAAGAGCAGCGAGTTCATGAAGTAACCTTCGCCGTCACAAGGAGACGATCGCCGCCTTCAGGCAGGTGGGATCGCTCCGCATCGCCTCGAGCGCGTCGGCGAAGTGCGGCAGGGAAAAGCGCGTCGTGACGATGCCCTCGGTGCGGATCCGGCCGCTGCGCAAGGCGAGATCGGCAGGGGCCGCTCGAACCAGACCTGTGGCGGATGGTCGCTGTGGCGCACCCACCGGTAACGCTTGTTGGCGGCCTGGGCGCTGCAGCCGAGCGCACGGGCGATCTCGGCCCAGGTCGCCCCGCTCGCCCGAGCTCGGGCGACGGCGAGGTTCTGCGCACCTGTCAGCTCGCGGATCTGCTCGGTGAGGGCGGCGATGCGGCACAGCGGCGACTCGAGCGTCGCCTGCGGCTCCGGCTTCGCTCGCATCAACGGAGGTCGGCGAGCGGCGATTGCCCGCTCGATCGACGGCTGTATTCAGCCGCATACACCGCCCAGTCACCACTGGCAGCCCGCTGCCACTGCACGGCGACGGTGATGTGCAGGCCGAGCATCTTGGCGATCACCGCCGCAGGGAGCTCTCTGGCGAGCTGCATCAGCGCCTCGGAACGCACCGGCCCCGCCTGCACCCCGAGGGAGCGCAGGCGCTCGGTCATTCGGCTGGCACTGATCGGGCGACCGGGCTGACCACCGGGAAAGAGCCACGGTGAAGCTCCGGCATCGCCGAGAACGGCATGTCCTTTTCGGAGGGTGACGAGATCAACGACGATCCCGGCAAGCGGTTGAGGGAGCTCGACGGGGCAGGTCCCAAGCCGCAGGCGCACGCGGTCACCGCCGATCTCGACGTGGTCGAGCCTGAGGCGACTGATCATCGCCGCCCGCTGCGCGTAGAGCAGCACGAGCAGGCAAGCGACGCGATCGCCGCGTTCGACGGACTCGTCGGAGAGCAGCCAGCGCGCCTTGTCCCAGCGCTGGTCGCCGTCGCTCGAGGAGGATGGGCCGCTCCAGCGGACGGCCGGCAGCTCGAGGCTCGTGAGGCGCTCTCCTTGGGCCCAGCGAACGAAGTGCCCGACGTCGCGCCTCTTCGGCGCGCCCTCGCCGGCGAGGAAGGCGTCGAGGTCGCCCTGGGTCGCTTCAGCGAAGGAGATGCCACGGCGCGTAAGCCATTCGAGCAGGACGATGGCGGAGCGGACACGCGCCTTCAAGAGGGTTCCCTGGCTGAAGGTTGCCTCGCCGTGCTTCAGTCGAGCACGCAGGCGACGCAGCAGATGCCAGAGCGCGTAGCGCTGGAGGAGCTGACGCTCCTCAGGGTCCTCCCGGGCAGCGAGCGTCGAGTGGACCCAGGCCTCGAGCCGGGCCATCTGCTCGTCGCGAGGTGGAAGGGCGCCCGTCGCGACGAGCATGGCGCGAAGGTGCTCAAGCGGCTTTCCGGCGGGGAGCTCGTCGAGAGCCTCGTGGCTGAGTGCCAGCTCGCCAGCGGCGACCTGGGCGAGGACTCGAACGGCCCCGCTGCGAGCAAGCCATGTCAGCACCGTCGCCGGGCGCTCAACCGCCACCAGGCTCTCGAACAGGCCAGCGAGATCGGGACGGATCGTCCCGTCAGGACCGGCGAACAGCTCCTGCAGCTGGTCGCGTAAGGCACAGCGTGCGCAGGGCCCGTCGGTCAGCTTGGTCGCCTCGCCGCAGAGCGGGCATCGCTTCCAGAATGCGTCGTCATCACGGGTGCAGGTTGCACACAGCGGTTCGGCTGTGCTGCCGCCTCGCACCTGTCGGACCTTGCCGCAGCGAGCACAACGCGCCCAGCGCTGCTGGCAGGCACGACACCATGGCTTGCCGGTCGCCGTGGCGATCTCGCAGGGAGCGATACGGCGACAGATCGAGCAGGTCATCTCGGCAACAGGCCGGCAGCTTGGGCACAACGGCCCTTCTTTGGTGCGCACGCTCACGACTCGACGCCGCCCGCAGCCTCGGCAGTCCTCCTTGTTGGCAGGGTCGTTCACGTAGCAGTTGGGGCAGATCGCGCCGCCATTCTCGTCCCGGGTGACGGGGTCGCGGACCGCTCCGCAACGCGTGCAAGGCACAGCCCGCAGGCGCGCCTGGCAGCCACGGCAGATGCGCAGTCCGTCGTGCAGTTTGGAGAGCCTCACGACGCGGCCACAACGGGGGCAACTGGGCGCGACGACACGCGTCGTGCCGGTCGCTCTGAGTGCCTCGATGAAGCGAAGCACCGTCGGGGTCGGGGACTGCGCCCCCGCTCCGCTGAGCAGCTCGGGGAGGTCCTCGAGCGCCCAGGCGAGCTGGCGGCGCTGCCCGGCGCGTGAGGCGACCGCCTCGAAGGCCGAGCGGACCGTGTCCGCATCGAGGTCCGGGTCGACATGCTTCAGCACCTCGAGGACGATCTCGACAGGCTCCCGGCCGTCCTCCGGCGGGCAGGACGCGCAGCGAGGGTTTCCGGCGCGGTCGCGCGAATTTGCGACCCTCAGCCTGCCGCAGCCCGCGCAGGTGATCCGTCTCGGCCCGCAGACGCCGCAGTACCAGTCATCGCCTCGGCGTTGGAAGCTGCGCAGCGCCTTGTCGCAAACTGCACAGCGCGGCGGCGAGATGTGGTGTGCGCCGAGGTCACCGAGCGCGACGAGCAGTTCGGCCACGACTCGCGGCGCCGGCGAGCGGCCGTCGTCCAGCACCCGTGGACGATCGACAAGGCCCTGGGCGAGGCGTCGTCGTCGCGCTCGTTCGGGGGCGATCCTTCGGACCGTCTGCTCGAGGACCTCGCGTGAAAGTGCTGGATCGCGCTCCTCGATGATGCCGACGACGACCCCGAGTGGGTCAACGAGCACCTCGGGCGAGAACGAGAACACCTATCGCTCGACTTTTCGCACACGCGCCCTTCTCGGGCGCAGCGATCCGATCGATGCCTCGGCGCCGGCCGCTTGCTTCCTCACCGCCGACGGCGCCTCGACCGGTTCGATCAGTTCGTCGATGGTGCAACTGAGGATGTCCAACAGTGCCATCAAGATCTTCAGGCTGAGACGCTCGGGCCGTTCGCAGACGAGGCGGTAGACCTGGCTCGTCGAGAGGCTGACCCCTCGCTCTTTCAAAGGCGCGATGAGGTCGGTCGTCGAGAACATCTCCCTTTGAGCCATCACCTGACGCAGATGCCAGCGGTAGTCGAGCTTTCGTCCCATCAGGTGTTGTCCTTGTGTTTGGCGGGCGACAGCGCTGGACAAAGCGCCCGGCGGAGGGCAGCGTTCATGAAGTCGTCGCTCACATGAGTGTAAATTGCTGTCGAGCTGTCGCATTCGTGGCCCACTTGGACCTGAAGGAAGCGACGGTCGACGCCGTCCTCGGTGAGATGGGTGATGTAGGAATGTCGCAGGCTGTGTGGCGTTAGTGAGCTCGGCAGGCCGAGCGCGTCGCGGTAGGCGGCAAAGCGCGCGTTGACTTCGGAGGGCTTGAGGCGCCCGGCGCGTTCGGTGAGGAACAGCGCCGGGTGTTCCGCTGGCTCGAATCTCGGCCGGATGTTCTCCACATAGTCGGCGAGGGCCTCGACCGCCCAGCCCATCACCGAGGCAATGCTTCTCCGGCGCGGCGGCTGTCCGCGTTTCGCCTTGCCGTAGCGGACATGAAGCATCCCGTAGCGGCCGAACTCCGAAGCGGCGGGATTGGCTCCAAGGTCGACGACGTCGAGCTTGCAGGCCTCGTTGCGGCGAAGCCCCCAGGCGTAGATCACCTTGAAGACCGTGGCATCGCGGTAGGCGCTGAGCACACCCTTGCGCCGCGCGGCGACGGCCCGCTCGACCTGGTCGTCGGCGTAGTCGAAGAACGCCTGCAGCTCCTCACGGCTGAAGGCCCGTGCCTCGGGCCGGCCTTCGTAGTCCGAAAGGTGGGCGATGGTGTTCCACTCATGACAGATTGCGACGGGGAAGACCCCTTCGCCGAAGGCCTGTTCACAGGCCGTTCCCCAGCCATAGCGGGAATCGATCAGGTACTCGCTGAACAGCCGGAGGTCGACCTCGTAGCTGCGGATGGTCGAGGGCGCGAGATGGGACTCCGCCCTCAGCGACAGCACCCACTCCTCGAGATGTGCGGGGGACCAGTTCCAGGGGTATTCGTTGGTCGAGCCGAGGAAGCGCCGGACCAGTCGCTCACGAGCCTCGACCGTCTCGGCCCGAAGGCCCCGCGCCGCCTGCTGGGCGCGCCAGCCGCGCAGCATCGCCTCGAACATCGCGTCCTCCGGGCGCAACTGCGCCACCCCTGAGACGAGCACGCCCTGTGCAGAACCTGCGAGTTCTCCCCGCCCCACGGCCCCTCCCGTCATCCCGTCTAAGGCAGAGATCATGCCCCAGATGGGTGAGGTGGGCAAAGGTGCCGCTCAGGCCGTGTGGACGATTGCCTCTTCGAGGAACTTCCGACGGTGTCGTGAGCAGGCGACCTGGGGTGATACTCGCGCCTGGCGCAATTCCTGAGAGTTCTTGTAGCCCATCGT
>JAJZZB010000039.1 GCA_021797795.1 Actinomycetes bacterium
GTTCGGCGAGGTGCAGATGGTGGCGGGGAAGCCGTGGTAGTTGAGGAAGTTCGAGCGGGCGTGGCGCCGCTCGAGGACCCCTCTGGCGGCGAGGTCGAGGTCCCCGGTGGTGATCCCGGGCCGGATGGCCGCTCTCGTCGTCTCGAGGATCTCGGCCACCACCCGCCCCGCCCGCCGCATCTTGTCGAGCTCTGCCGGGGTCCGCCTCACGACGAGCCCGCCTCCCCCCGCATCGGCGGGCCGAAGCCCCCCGCCTGGCGCCGGGACTCGATCTCGGCGACGATGCGGTCGAAGACCTCGTCAGGGTGGCCGACGCCGGGGATCTGGACGAGCTTGCCGTCCGACGCATACCACTCGATGAGCGGAGCCGTCTCGGTCTCGTAGAGGTCGAGGCGGCGGCGGATGGCGTCCTCGGTGTCGTCCTCGCGTTGCACCACCTCGCCGCCGCAGATGTCGCAGATCCAGTCCACGCTCGGGCGCTGGGTCGTCGAGTAGATCGTCCCGCAGTCCTCGCACACCCTCCGGCTCGCCAGCCGGGTGAGGACGAGCTCGGTCGGGACCTCGAGGTCGATGGTGAGGTCCAGCTCGGTCGGGGCGAGCAGCTCCTCCAGGCCTTGCGCCTGTGCCACCGTGCGAGGGAAGCCGTCGAGGACGAAGCCCCTCGTCCGGGTGTCGTCCTGGTCGAGCCGCTCCCCCACCATCTTGAGGACGATCTCGTCGGGGATCAGCTCGCCGGCGTCCATGTAGCGGCGGGCCTCCAGCCCGAGGGTGGTCTTGGCCTTCACCGAGGCCCGCAGCATGTCACCGGTCGAGATGTGGGGGACGATGTAGTGGTGCGACAGACGCACGCACTGGGTCCCCTTCCCCGCCCCCTGCTTTCCTAGGACGACGAGGCGGCCGCCCGGTATCACTTACTGGAGGAAGCCCTGATAGTTGCGCATCATCAACTGGCTGTCGATCTGCTTCATCGTCTCGAGGGCGACGCCCACGGCGATGAGCAGGGTTGTCCCGAAGAACGGGATGTTGTTCACATGCCAGCTTCGAAGGAGCACCGAAGGGATGAGCGCGACAAAGGCCAGGAACAGGCTGCCAGGCAGCGTCAACCGGTTGAGGATCCGAGAGAGGTACCGCTCGGTGGGGGGGCCCGGGCGGAAGCCGGGGATGTACCCGCCCTGCTTGCGGATCTGGTCCGCCTGCTGGTAGGGGTCGAACTGGACGTGGACGTAGAAGAAGGTGAACATGACGATGAGGACGCCGTAGACGACGAGGTAGACGCCGTCGATCGGGTTGAGCAGGTTGTGGTTCACCCAGTTGCGGTAGGTCGACCACGGGATCACGTTCGAGAGCAGCACCGGGATGTAGAGCAGCGAGCTCGCGAAGATGATCGGGATGACGCCGGCCTGGTTCACCTTGAGCGGGATGTAGGTGCTCTGGCCGCCGTACATCCGCCGGCCCTGGACCCGCTTGGCGAAGGTGACCGGGATGCGGCGCTGCCCCTGCTCCATGAAGACGATCGCCGTGATGAGCAGCAGGCAGACCACGAGCACGATGGCGACCCCGAGCCACCCGCGGTCGTTCTTGATGAACTGGCCGTAGATCGGGATGGCGCTGATGACGTTCGAGAAGATGAGCAGCGACATCCCGTTGCCGATGCCCCGTTGGGTGATCATCTCACCGAGCCACATCACAAAGGCCGTTCCGGCCGTGAGGACGAGGATCATGAACAGCACCCGTGGCCAGGTGAAGTCCGGGATGAGGTCGGCCTGGGCGGCGCTCAGGCCGGAGCTCGCGAACAGCCGGCCGGAGTGGTAGAGGAAGACGATCCCCGAAGACTGCATGAGGGCGAGACCGACCGTCAGGTAGCGGGTGGCCTGGGTCAGCTTGCGCTGGCCGACCGCCCCCTGGTCGCGCCACTGGTCGAACTTCGGGATCACCGGCGTGAGCAGCTGGACGATGATCGAGGCCGTGATGTACGGCATGATCCCGAGGCCGAGCACCGCTGCCTTGGAGAGCCCCGTGCCGGCGAACAGGCTCAGGTAGCCGATGATCCCGTTGCTGCGGGCGGCGTTGGTGATGTGCTCGATCTTGGCGAAGTCGACGCCCGGGATCGGCACGTTCGTGCCGAACTGGTAGATCGCAATCACGAGCAGGGTGAACAGGACCTTGTTGCGAAGGTCTGCGACCCGGAACATGTTGCGGAAACTCGCGAGCATTTCTCTCCTTGGCGGCGCCTCCCTCCCCGGTCACGCCCCGGGGGCGGGCGACGGACGGCCTTCGTACCCTAGCGGTTGGCGAGGGCGTTGCCCTGAGCGGGCGGCCTGCGATCTCCGAACGGCTTGTCGACGACGGTCGCCGTCCCGCCGGCTGCCTCGATGGCCTCCCGGGCGGAGCGGGAGAAGGCGTGGGCCGAGACGCGGACGGCGCGGGTCAGCTCGCCCTCCCCGAGGACCTTGACGAGGCCCTTGTGGTGGACGATGCCGGCAGCCTTCAGGCTCTCGGGGGTGATCTCGGTCTCCTCGAGGCCCTCGAGGATGCCGAGGTTGACGACGTTGTACTCGACCCGGAAGGGGTTGGCGAAGCCGCGCAGCTTCGGGACGCGCTGGGTGAGCGGGAGCTGGCCACCCTCGAAGCGGGGCTTCACCTGGCCGCGGGCCTTCTGCCCCTTCGTGCCGCGGCCGGCGGTCTTGCCTCCCTTGCCGGCGATGCCCCGGCCGACGCGGCGCCGTGAGCGGCGTGCCCCGGGAGCCGGGGCGAGATCGTGGACCTTCACTTCGTGCCTCCTTCGTGGCCGGCACCGACGGCGTCCACGCTCACGAGGTGCGGGACGCGGGCGATCATCCCGCGGATCTCCGGCCGGTCCGGCAGGACGTTCGACTTGCCGATCCGACCGAGCCCGAGGGCGCGCAGCGTGCCCCGGTGCTTCGGCTTCGTGCCGATGGCGGACTTGACCTGGGTGACGACGATCATGGCGCCGTCGGACTCCTTCGCAGCCATCAGCTCGCCTCCACCTGGGCGGCGGCCCGGCCGAGCCGGCGCCGCTCCTCGTAGGCCCGCAGCATGCCGGCGGGCGCGACCTCGTCGGGTGCCTTGCCGCGGAGCCTGGCCACCTCGTCCGGCCGCTTCAGGGACTTGAGGCCGGCGATCGTGGCGTGCGCCACGTTGATGGCGTTCGAGGTGCCGAGGGACTTGGCGACGACATCGTGGATCCCCGCCATCTCGAGGATGGCGCGGGCGGCCCCGCCGGCGATGACACCGGTGCCGGGGGCGGCGGGCTTGAGCAGGATCCGGCCCGCCCCGGCGCGGCCGAGGATCGGGTGGGTGATCGTCGAGCCGGCGAGGGGGACGTCGAACATGTTCTTGCGGGCCTCGTCGATGCCCTTTTGCACCGCCAGGCCGGCTTCCTTGGCCTTGCCGTAGCCGAGGCCGACGCGGCCGTTGCCGTCGCCGATGACCATGAGGGCGGTGAAGGAGAAGCGACGGCCGCCCTTTACGACCTTTGCCACCCGGTTGACCTTGATGGTGCGCTCTTCGTACTGGCTCTCGGGCATCTACAGCTCCAATCCGGCTTCGCGGGCGGCGTCGGCGAGGGCGGCCACCCGGCCGTGGTAGCGGGCGCCGCCACGGTCGAAGACCACCTTGTCGACGCCGGCCGCCTTGGCGCGCTCGGCGATGAGGCGGCCGACGGTGGCGGCGGCGGCGGCGTTGCCCGTGGCCTCGGTCCTGAGGGTGGCCTCGACCGTCGAGGCGGCCGCCAGCGTGCGGCCGGCGCCGTCGTCGATGACCTGGGCCACGATGTGGCGGTTCGAGCGGAAGACCGCGAGGCGCGGCCGCTCGGCCGTCCCGGCGATCTTGCGGCGCACGCGCCGGTGGCGGCGCGCCTTCAGCTCATGGGTGCGTCGTGTCGAGCTCATAGCTACTTCGCAGCCTTCCCGGCCTTGCGCAGCACCACCTCACCCGCGTACCGCACGCCCTTGCCCTTGTAGGGCTCCGGCTTGCGGATCTTGCGGATGTCGGCGGCGACCTGCCCCACCTTCTCCTTGTCGATGCCCCTCACCGTGATGCGGGTCGGCGCCGGCACCTCGAAGGAGATGCCGTCGGGGGCGTCGACCACCACGGGGTGGCTGAACCCGAGCGCCAGCTCGATCTGGTTCGGGCCCTTCGAGGTCGCCCGGTAGCCGACACCGACGATCTCGAGATCCTTCTGGTAGCCGGCCGTGACGCCGGTCACCATGTTGGCGACGAGCGAGCGGGTGAGCCCGTGCAGGGCGCGGCTCTCGCGCTCGTCGTCCGGCCGCTCGACGAGCAGGCTCGAGTCGTCCTGGCGAACGGTGATCTCTCCGGGCAGCTCCCGTTCGAGAGTGCCCTGAGGACCCTTCACCGTGATCCGGCGGGCCTGCTGGCTCACCTCGACGCCGCCAGGAACGGCGATCGGCATCTTGCCGACGCGCGACATCAGCGGACCTCCTTCGTCGCGTGGGAGCGGTCACCAGACATAGCAGAGGACCTCCCCGCCGACCTTGCGCTGGCGCGCCTCGCGGTCGGTCATGAGCCCCTGGCTCGTCGACAGGACTGCGACGCCGAGCCCCCCGTAGACCCGGGGCAGCTTGTCGGCCCGGGCGTAGATGCGCAGCCCCGGCTTGGAGACGCGCTTCAGCCCGCCGATCACCCGGTCACGCTCGTTGGTGTACTTGAGCTGGATCTCGAGCACCCTGCCGGGCCGCCTCGGGTCGTCAGTCGTCTCGAAGCCGGCGATGTAGCCCTCCCGCTCCAAGATGGAGGCGAGGGACTCCTTCAGCTTCGAGCTCGGCATGCGCACCGAGTCGTGCATGGCGACGTTCGCGTTGCGGACACGCGTCAGCATGTCGGCGATCGGATCGGTCATCGTCATCTCGTGATGCCTCCTCTCACCAGCTCGCCTTGGTGACCCCGGGGACCTCCCCGGCGTGAACCAGCTCGCGCAGGCAGATCCGGCACAGGCCGAACTTGCGGAACACCGAGTGCGGTCGACCGCACCGGCGGCACCGGGTGTAGGCCCGAACCTTGAACTTCGGGGTGCGCTGCTGCTTCTCGATCAGTGCCTTCTTCGCCATCTCCGGCTCACTGCCCTTCGCGTCGGAACGGGAACCCGAAGGCCTCGAGCAGAGCGCGGCCTTCATCGTCGGTGCGGGCGGTCGTCACGATCGTGATGTCCATGCCACGGGTCGTGTCGACCTTGTCGTAATCGATCTCGGGGAAGATCAGCTGCTCGGTGACCCCGAAGGTGTAGTTGCCGTGGCCGTCGAAGGACCGGGGCGAGAGTCCGCGGAAGTCACGGACGCGGGGGATCGCGAGCGAGATCAACCGGTCGAGGAACTCCCACATGCGGTCGCCTCGCAGCGTCACCATGCAGCCGATCGACTGCCCCTGGCGCAGCTTGAAGCCGGCGATCGAGCGGCGGGCCTTCGTCACGACGGGGCGCTGGCCGGCGATCACCTCGAGGTCGCGGACCGCGCCCTCGAGCAGGGACTGCTGCTGGGTGGCGCGGCCGACACCCATGTTGATGACGATCTTGTCGAGGCGCGGCACCTGCATGACGTTCGAGAGCCCGAGCCGCTCGCCGAGCTCGCGGCGCACGCTCGACTCGTAGCGCTCACGCAGCCGGGGCTGCACGGTCTCGGTCACGGCGCTCACAGCTGGCCTCCGCACTTCTTGCACACGCGGGTCTTCCGGCCCTGCTCGTCGCGGCGGTAGCCGACTCTCGTCGGCCCGCACTGCGAGCAGACGAGGGCGACCGAGGAGACGTGCAGCGGCATGTCCTTGTCGATGATGCCGCCCTGCATGGTGGCGTTCGTCGCCCGCTGGTGGCGCTTGGCGATGTTGACGCCCTCGACGATCACCTTCTGCTCGGTGGGGATCGCCCGCATCACCTCTCCGATCTTGCCCCTGTCCTTGCCCTGGAGGACCTGGACCCTGTCTCCCTTGTGGATGCGCACTCAGATCACCTCCGGGGCGAGCGACACGATCCTCATGAACCTCTTCTCCCGCAGCTCCCGGCCGACGGGGCCGAAGATGCGGGTGCCCCGGGGCTGGAGCTGCTCGTTGATGAGGACGGCGGCGTTCTCGTCGAAGCGGATGTAGCTGCCGTCGGGCCGGCGGTTCTCCTTGCGGGTGCGGACGACGACGCAGCGGACCACGTCGCCCCGCTTCACGGCCGCCCCGGGGACGGCGTCCTTCACCGTCGCGATGAAGACGTCCCCGATCCGGGCGTAGCGGCGGCGGGAGCCGCCGAGCACCTTGATGCAGAGGACCTCCTTCGCGCCCGAGTTGTCGGCCACCCGGAGCCTCGACTCCTGCTGGATCATCGGGCACGCTCCAGGATCTCGACGAGCCGCCACCGCTTCAGCTTCGAAAGCGGCCTCGTCTCGGCGACGCGCACCCGGTCACCGGCGTTGGTCTGGTTCTCCTCGTCGTGGACGTAGACCTTGCGGGTCCGCTGCACCGTCTTTGAGTACTTCGGGTGGCGGACGCGCTCGGTGACGGCGACGACGGTCGTCTTGTCCATCGCCGTCGAGACGACGATGCCCTCTCTCACCTTGCGCCGGTTGGCACGCCCGGCCGGCTCGCCGGACCCGGTCGCCTCGGCCGTCTCGTTCTCGGCCATCACCTCTCCTCGCTCGACAGCTCGGCCGCCTCGGCCTGTTCGATCTCCCGCTCACGCTGCACCGTGACGGCGCGGGCGATCTCGCGCCGAACGCTGCCGACGCGGGCCGAGTTGTCCAGGCGCCCGGTGGCCGCCTGGAAGCGGAGGTTGAACAGCTCCTTGCGGGCGTTCTCGATCCTCGTCTCGAGCTCGAGGGGGTCGAGGTCGCGGAATTCGCGGGCGGAGGTCATCAGACCTGCACCTCCGGCATCGATCCGACGCCGGGCCGGACGATGAAGCGGGCCTTCACCGGGAGCTTCTGGATGGCGCGCTCCATGGCGGCCTGGGCGAGGGCCTCGTCGACGCCGGCGAGCTCGAAGAGCACCCGGCCCGGCTTCACGACGGCGACCCAGTGCTCGGGGTTGCCCTTCCCCGATCCCATCCGGGTCTCGGCGGGCTTCTGGGTGACCGGCTTGTCCGGGAAGACCCGGATCCACACCTTGCCTCCACGGCGGACGTGGCGGGTCATGGCGATACGGGCGGCCTCGATCTGGCGGGCGGTGATCCATCCCGGCTCGAGCGCCTGGATGCCGTAGTCGCCGAAGCTCACCGTCTCGCCGCCCTTGGCGAGACCCGTCATGCGGCCCCGCTGCTGCTTGCGGTGCTTGACCTTGCGCGGCATCAACATCAGTCGGTCTCCCTGCGGAAGTGCGGCACGTCGTGGTGCTGGTCACGGGTGCGCCGCTCGATCTCCTCTTCCTCGGCGAGCAGGCGCTCGAGCGCCTCGTCGCCCTGCCCGGACCCCGGGAGCGGCGTGGCGGGGGCCGCCTCCGGCGCCGGCGCTTGAGGGGCAGGGGCCACCGCCTCCGGCTCGGGCGCGGTCACGGCGGAGCCCGGCTCGCCCTGCTCGGGACGGCGCCTGCCGCCGCCGGCGCTGACGATGCGCCGCGGGCGGCCCTGGCCCGAGGTCTCCCCGACCGCCATGGCGGCCTCCCGGGAGATCTTCTCCTCGGCCGAGGTCTTGTACGGAAGGATGTCGCCCTTGTAGATCCAGACCTTCACGCCGACCCGGCCGGTCGTCGTGCGGGCCTCCCGGAAGCCGTAGTCGATGTCCGCCCGGAGCGTGTGGAGGGGAACACGACCCTCGCGGTAGGACTCCTTGCGGGCCATCTCCGAGCCACCGAGACGGCCCGAGCACTGGACCCGGACGCCCTGGGCGCCGGCCTTCTGGACGGTCTGGATCGCACGCTTCATGGCGCGCCGGAAGCTGATCCGGCGGGCGAGCTGGTCGGCGATGCCCTGGGCGATGAGGGCGGCGTCCAGCTCCGGCTGCTTGATCTCCTGGATGTTGAGCTGGACGTTGGCGTTCTTCGTGATGCGGGCGAGCTGGCGGCGGAGGCGGTCGGCCTCGGCTCCCCGGCGGCCGATCACGATCCCGGGGCGGGCGGTGTGGACGTCGATCCGCAGACGGTCGCGCGTGCGCTCCACCTCGATCCGGCTGACGGCGGCCGCCTCCAGCTGGCTCATCAGGTAGTCGCGGATCTTCCAGTCCTCGATCACGGCGTCCTGGTAGTTCCGGTCGTCGAACCAGCGGGACTTCCAGTCGGTGGTGACCCCGAGGCGAAACCCGTAGGGGTTGACTTTCTGACCCATTACTTGCGCTCCTCGTCTGGCGTCGGCTCACCGGTCGCGTCCTCACCGACGGCGTCCTCGTCCTCGGTGACGGTGCCCTCCTGCTCGGCGGGCTCCTCGGCGCCGGTGTCCTCGGCGGTGCTCTCCCCGGCAGAGGTCCCCTCCTCGCCGCCCTCCGCCTCGGTCTCGACGGCCTCTCGTGCCTCCGCCTCGGCCGCCTCGGCCTCGGCCGCCGCCTGGGCGTCGACGATCGCCTGCTCGACAGCCAGCTCGGCCTCGGTGTCGGCACGCTGGCGTCGGGCCCGGCGGGTGCCGGCCACGCGCCGCTGGCGCCGCTCGGCCTGCTCGGCAGCCTGCCGGGCGCGCCGACGGGCGATCTCCTCGTCCGACATGCGCGAGAGGATGATCGTCACGTGGCAGGTCCGCTTGCGGATGCGCGTGGCCCGGCCCCGCGCCCGCGGCCGCCAGCGCTTCAGCGTCGTTCCCTCGTCGGCGTAGCAGGCCGAGACGTAGAGCTCCTCGGGATCGAGCTCGTCGTTGTTCTCGGCGTTGGCGGCGGCCGAGCGGAGGAGCTTGCCGATCGGCTCGGCGGCCCCGCGCTCGGCGCTCTCGAGGATCTCGGCCGCCCGGACGTAGTCGACGCCCCGGATGAGGTCGAGGACCTCCCTCGCCTTGAAGGCCGACATGTGGGAGTGCCGCAGCACGGCGCGGGTCCCGGGCCGCTCGTTCGTCTTCACTCCGGGCACCTCAGCGCCTCCCTGCCCGTTCCTGGCCGGCGTGGAACCGGAAGGTCCGCGTCGGGGCGAACTCGCCGAGCTTGTGCCCGACCATCGACTCGGTGATGTAGACGGGCACGTGCTTGCGCCCGTCGTGGACGGCGATCGTGTGCCCGACCATGTCCGGGATGATCGTCGAGCGGCGCGACCAGGTCTTCACGACCCGCTTCTCGTTTCGAGAGTTCAGGTCGTCGACCTTCTTCAGGAGGTGGTCGTCGACGAACGGCCCCTTTTTCAGGCTGCGAGGCATGTCTCCCGCTCCGATCAGCGACGGGCGCCGCGGGTGCGGCGGCGGCGGACGATGAGCTGGTCGGACGGCCGGTTGCTCCGGCGGGTGCGACCTTCTGGCTTGCCCCAGGGCGAGACCGGGTGGCGTCCACCCGAGGTCTTGCCCTCGCCACCGCCGAGGGGGTGGTCGACGGGGTTCATGGCGACGCCACGGGTCTGTGGCCGGACCCCCTTCCAGCGGTTCCGGCCCGCCTTTCCGATCGAGATCAGCTCCGCCTCGGCGTTGCCGACCTCGCCGAGCGTTGCCCGGCAGTCGATCGAGACGCGGCGCATCTCGGTCGAGGGCAGGCGCAAGGTGGCGAACTGGCCCTCCTTCGCCACGAGCTGCACGCTCATGCCGGCGCCGCGGGCCATCTTGCCGCCGCCGCCGGGACGCATCTCGACGTTGTGCACGACGGAGCCGACCGGGATGTAGCGCATCGGCAGGGCGTTGCCCGGCCGGATGTCCGCCGAGGGACCGGACTCGAGGACGTCGCCCACCGAGACGCGACCCGGGGCGAGGATGTACCGCTTCTCGCCGTCGGCGTAGTGGAGCAGGGCGATGCGGGCGTTGCGGTTCGGGTCGTACTCGATGGCGGCCACCTTGGCCGGCACGCCGTCCTTGTCCCGCTTGAAGTCGACGATGCGGTACTGCTGCTTGTGGCCGCCGCCCCGGTGGCGGGCGGTCTTGCGTCCGTAGCTGTTGCGCCCACCGCTCTTCGGCTTGGCCACGGTGAGCGAGCGCTCGGGCTTGGACTTGGTGATCTCCGAGAAGTCGGAGGCGGACTGGAACCGGCGCCCCGGGCTCGTCGGCTTGCGCTTTCGTAGTGCCATCTGTCTTCCTAGGACTCGAAGAGCTCGATACGGTCGTCGCCCGCCAGGCGGACGATCGCCCGCTTGGTGTCGGGGCGCTTGCCGTAGGTGGCGAGGCGGGCCTGGCGCTTGCGCTTGCCCTTGCGGTTGAGCGTGTTCACGCTCTCCACCCGCACCCCGAACGCCGCCTCGACGGCCGTGCGGATCTGGATCTTGTTGGCGCCCTTGTCGACGACGAAGACGTAGGTGCCCTCCTCCATGAGGGCGTACGACTTCTCGGAGATGATGGGCCGGATCAGGACCTCGCGGCTCACTTGTCGTCCTCCTCGCTCTCCTCGCCGACGGGCTCCTCGCTCGCCGGCGCCTCGGCGGCAGCCGGCGGATTCTCGGTCCCCGGCGCCGGCTCGGGCGCGTCCCCGGCGGCCTCCTCGACGCCGCCGCCGGGAAGGGTCGCGTCGGTGAAGACCACCCAGTCGTTCACGAGGACGTCGTAGGCGGTGAGCTGGTCGGCCTCGACGAGGTCGACCTCGGGCAGGTTGGCAAAGGAGCGCTCGGCGACGGCGTCGTCCGAGCCGAGCACGACGAGCACGTTGCCCTCGAGGCCGAGTGCCCGGAGAGCCACCAGGGCGTCCTTGGTCTTCGGCGCCTCGAAGGACCAGCGGTCGACGAGGCAGACACGCCCCTCGGCCGCCCGGTCCGACAGCGCCGAGAAGAGCGCCAGCCGTGTCATCTTGCGCGGTGTCCGCTGGGCGTAGTCCCGCGGCTTCGGCCCGAAGGCGATGCCACCGCCCGCGAACTGGGGCGCCCGGATCGTCCCCTGGCGGGCACGGCCGGTCCCCTTCTGGCGGTACGGCTTGGCGGCACCGCCGCGGACCTCGGCCCGGGTCCGGGTCGAGTGGGTCCCGGCCCGGCGGGCGGCGAGCTGGGCGGTCACGACCTGGTGCATGAGGGGCACGTTCGGCGCCCGCCCGAAGATCTCGGGCAGGAGCTGGACGGTGCCGAGCGCCTCGCCGGCGTCCGAGCGCCGCTCGAGGGTCACGGTCGCGAGTGCCCCCTGCTCCTTTGCTTGCGTTGCCATCACCTGCTCACCTTCACCGCGTTGCGGATGAGTACGAGGCCGCCGCGCGGCCCGGGAACGGCACCCTTCACGAGGATGAGCTCCCGCTCGGGGTCTGCGGCCACCACCTCGAGGTTGAGGGTCGTGACCCGGTTGGCGCCCATCCGGCCGGCCATCCGGGTGCCTTTGAAGACCCTCGCCGGGGTGGCGCAGGCGCCGATGGAACCGGGCGCCCGGTGCTTCTTGTGGTTGCCGTGGGCCGCCCCCTGGCCACTGAAGTGGTGGCGCTTCATCCCGCCGGCGAAGCCCTTGCCCTTCGAGATGGCGGTCACGTCGACCTTCTCGCCGGCCTCGAGGATCCCCGCGTCGAGCTCCTGGCCGACCTCGTAGCCGCTCGTGTCCTCGAGCCGCAGCTCGACGAGCCGGCGGCCGGGCTCGACCCCGGCCTTGTTGAAGTGGCCCGCCTCGGGCTTGTTGAGCTGCCCGGGCCGGCGCAGGCCGTAGGTGACCTGCAGGGCGGAGTACCCCTCTGCCTCCGGGGTCTTCACCCTCACGACGCGGACGGGCGCGACCTTGACGACCGTCACGGGGACGACGCGCTGCTGCTCGTCCCAGATCTGGGTCATCCCCACCTTCTCGCCGACGATCGCCTTCGTGGCCATCTCGTGTGCCCGTCCTCGTTGTCTACGTCGCTCTGGCGCCGCCGGGGCGCCGAGGGCACAGACCGGCGGACCGGTGGGGCAACCAAGGCGACCCGGGCGGAGAACCGCCCCATCTCGTGAGGACGCTCCGCCCGGCGAGCCGGCGCGGAGCGCATTCTCGGTGTGCCGGCAGGTCCCCCTGGGCCGTGGCCCCGGGGCGCTCCCGGACATCGTCTGACACGCGCCGGGCCGGAGCCCGACGAAGAGGAGACTATAGCAGCTGGCAGGAGCGGCCTCGTCGGGGCCGCTGCTACTCAGAGCTCGCCGGCAGTCCGGTCCGTCATGACAGGCAGTACCGAGATGCCTGAGCTGCGCGCCGCCGGGGCAGCCGACCTGCGCCTCGAGGGCCGGACGAAGGCGGACCTGACCGCCCGCAGGGCCTTGCGCACCACTCCGGCGCCGCGCCCCGTGCGATTGGGGAGGGTGATGATCTTCGCGAGTGGCGCGTCGTCGGACACGTGCTTCCGTCCTTTTTCCTGGCCGCCAGCCCCTGGCACTTCTCGGTTCGAGCCGCGAGTGTACTCGGCGCCCGGTGCGATTCACAGAGGGGTCGGCCGGAAAATCCGCCGGCGGCGGCACCGCCGGTGGCCCAGCCGGTCGCCATCGGCCCCGTCCCGCGGCCACGGCCCGGGTACCGTGACCTGGTGACCGCATCGGTCGTGGTCCTGAACGGGGGGTCGAGTTCGGGCACCACCTCGATCGCCCGTGCCCTTCAGCGGCTGCTCGGTCCCACCTGGATGACGCTCGGCGTCGACGACCTCGTCCGGGCGCTCCCCGGCGGGGAGGAGATCGACGAGCTCGCCAGGCTGCGGCGGACCGGCGAGGAGCCGGCCCGGGACGGCGGGCCACTCCATCTCGGCTCGGACGGCTCGGTGAGCGTCGGGGAGGACTTCCGCCGAGCCGAGGCCGCCTGGTACTCGGGCCTGGCCGCCATCGGACGGTCGGGTACGGGCCTCATCGTCGACGAGGTGTTCCTCGACGGCGCCTCCTCCAGGGCGCGCCTCGAGGTGGCCCTGTCCGGGCTCGACGTACTCTGGGTCGGCGTCCGGTGCAGCCCGGAGGTCGCCGCCGCCCGGGAGCGCCGGCGGGCGGACCGGGTGCCGGGGATGGCGGAGCTCCAGGCCGACCGCGTGCACCAGGGCATCGCCTACGACCTCGTCGTGGACACGACGAGCACCGGCGCGGCCGAGTGCGCCCGGGCCATCGCGTCCCAGATGTCCTCCCGCGGGCGCTGAGCCAGCCGGGCGGCTCCCGACCTCCGAGCTCGGAGCGGGACGTGGCCCGCCGTGCGGAAGACGGCCCGAGATGCGACCACCCCCGCCTCCTCGGGGAGACGGGGGTGGTGTCGTCGCGACGTGCCCGGCGATCCGGCCGCCGGGTTCTGGCCCCGGCGCCGCAGGCGGACTCTCAGGCCGTGATCTTGATCTCGATGTCCACGCCGGCGGGCAGGTCGAGCCGCTGGAGCGAGTCGACCGTCTTCGGCGAGTGCTCGACGATGTCCACGAGCCGCTTGTGGATGCGCATCTCGAAGTGCTCCCGGCTGTCCTTGTACTTGTGCGGGGAGCGGATCACGGTGTACCGGTGCTTCTCTGTCGGGAGCGGCACGGGGCCGCGGATCTTCGCCTGGGTGCGCAGCACCGTCTCGACGATCTTCTTCGTCGACTGGTCGATGATCTCGTGGTCGTACGCCTTCAGCCGGATCCGGATCCGTTGAGCTGCCATCTCGCCTCCTTGCTACTTGAGGATCTTCGTGACCCGGCCGGCGCCGACCGTGCGGCCGCCCTCCCGGATGGCGAATCGGAGACCCTCGTCCATGGCGATCGGCTTCTGCAGCTCGACGGTCATCGTCGTGTTGTCGCCCGGCATGACCATCTCGGTGCCCTCGGCCAGCTCGATCGTCCCGGTGACGTCCGTCGTCCGGAAGTAGAACTGCGGCCGGTAGTTCGAGAAGAACGGCTTGTGGCGGCCACCCTCCTCCTTGGTGAGAACGTAGACGTTCGCCTCGAAGTTGGTGTGCGGGGTGATCGAGCCCGGCTTGCAGAGCACCTGGCCCCGCTCGACCTCCTCCTTCTTCGTGCCGCGCAGCAGGGCGCCGATGTTGTCACCGGCCCGCGCCTGGTCGAGGAGCTTGCGGAACATCTCGACGCCGGTGCAGACGGTCTTCTGGGTCGGGCGCAGGCCGACGATCTCGACCTCGTCACCGACCTTCAGCACACCCTGCTCCACCCGGCCGGTCACGACGGTGCCACGACCGGTGATGGTCATGACGTCCTCGACCGACATGAGGAAGGGCTTGTCGACCTCACGCTGGGGCTCGGGGATGTAGTCGTCCACCGCGTTCATGAGCTGCATGATCCCCTCGGCGGCGGCCGCGTCGCCCTCGAGGGCCTTGAGGGCGCTCACGCGCACGACCGGGATGTCGTCGCCGGGGAACTCGTACTCGTTCAGCAGCTCGCGCACCTCGAGCTCGACCAGGTCGAGGAGCTCCTCGTCGTCGACCATGTCGGCCTTGTTGAGGGCGACGACGATCGACGGGACGCCGACCTGGCGGGCGAGCAGCACGTGCTCACGGGTCTGGGGCATCGGGCCGTCGGCCGCCGACACGACGAGGATGGCACCGTCGACCTGGGCGGCCCCCGTGATCATGTTCTTGATGTAGTCCGCGTGACCCGGCATGTCGACGTGCGCGTAGTGGCGCTTGTCGGTCTCGTACTCCACGTGGGCGATGGAGATGGTGATGCCACGGGCCTTCTCCTCCGGCGCCTTGTCGATCTGGTCGAACGCCGTGAAGGCGACCGTCGGGTTGTGGTCGTGGAGGACCTTGGTGATAGCCGCGGTCAGCGTCGTCTTCCCGTGGTCGATGTGACCCATCGTGCCGATGTTGACATGCGGCTTGGTCCGCTCGAACTTCTGCTTGGCCATTGGTGCCGACCGCTCCGTTTGCTTTCTGGCGGCGCCCCCTTGGCGCCGCGTCGTTGGTTGCTTTGCTGCAGATCAGTTGTGGGCGAGGCGCCGAGGCGGGCTCACCCTCGGTGAGTCACTCACCGGTGACCCGGGCGATGATCTCCCGTGACACCGACTCGGGGACTTCCTGGTACGAGTCGAATTGCATCGTGTACGTGGCCCGACCCTGCGTCCGCGAACGCAGGTCGGTAGCGTAGCCGAACATATCGGACAGCGGGACCTGGGCCCGTATGACGTGGTTCGAGCCCCGCTGCTCCATGCCCTCGACCCGGCCCCGGCGGGAGGAGAGGTCGCCGATGACGTCGCCGAGGTAGTCCTCGGGCGTGACGACCTCGACGGCCATGATCGGCTCGAGCAGCACCGGGCGGGCGGCCCGGCAGGCCTTCTTGAAGCCCATCGAGCCGGCGATCTTGAAGGCCATCTCCGAGGAGTCGACGTCGTGGTAGGAGCCGTAGGTGAGGGTCACCCGCAGGTCGACGACGGGGAAGCCGGCGAGCACACCGGAGTTCATCGCCTCCTGGATGCCGGCGTCGACGGCCGGGATGTACTCCTTCGGGATGACGCCGCCGACGATCTTGTCGACGAACTCGTAGCCACCCCCAGGACCCGTCGGCTCGACGTCGAGCACGACGTGGCCGTACTGCCCCCGGCCGCCTGTCTGGCGGACGTAGCGCTCCTCGATCTTCGAGACCGAGTCGCGGATCGTCTCGCGATAGGCGACCTGGGGCTTGCCGACGTGGGCGTCCACCTTGAACTCGCGCAGCATCCGGTCGACGAGCACCTCGAGGTGCAGCTCGCCCATGCCCGAGATGACGGTCTGGCCCGTCTCCTCGTCGGTGCGCACCCGGAAGGTCGGGTCCTCCTCGCTGAGGGCGTAGAGCGCCTTGCCGAGCTTGTCCTGGTCGGCCTTCGTCTTCGGCTCGACGGCGACGTGGATCACCGGCTCGGGGAACTCGAGCGTCTCGAGCAGGATCGGGTGGTTGGGGTCGCACAGCGTGTCCCCGGTCGTGGTGGTCTTGAGGCCGACGACGGCGACGATGTCGCCGGTGTGGATGGCCTCCTTGTCCTCCCGGTGGTTGGCGTGCATCTGGAGGATGCGGCCGATCCGCTCCTTCTTGCCCTTGGTCGAGTTGAGCAGCGAGGTGCCCTTCTCGAGGGTGCCCGAGTAGACCCGGAGGTAGGTGAGCTTGCCGACGTAGGGGTCGCTCATGATCTTGAAGGCGAGAGCCGAGAAGGGCTCGTCGTCGCCGACCTGGCGCTCGATCGCCTCGCCGCTCTTCACGTCGGTGCCGGTCGTGGCCGGGATGTCGAGCGGGCTCGGGAGGAAGTCGACGACGGCGTCGAGCATCGGCTGGACGCCCTTGTTCTTGAAGGCCGAGCCGCACAGCACCGGCACCGCCGAGCCGGCGATCGTCACCTTCCGGACGGCGGCACGCAGGTCGTCGGCGGTGATCTCCTCGTCGCCGACGTACTTCTCCATGACGGTGTCGTCGAAGTTCGAGAGGACGTCGACGAGCTCGTGGCGGGCAGTCTCGGCCTGCTCGAGGAGCGCCGAGGGGATCTCCTCCTCGGACCACTTCTCCCCCATGCCGTCCTCCCAGATGAGGGCCTTCATCGCGCACAGGTCGACCACGCCCTGGAAGTTGCTCTCCGAGCCGACCGGGATCTGGACGACGGCCGGGGTCGCCTCGAGCCGGTCCTTGATCATGTGGACGGCGCGGTCGAAGTCCGCCCCGACCCGGTCCATCTTGTTGACGAAGCAGATCCGCGGCACCCGGTACTTGTTCGCCTGGCGCCAGACTGTCTCGGTCTGGGGCTCGACGCCGGCGACGGCGTCGAAGACGGCCACGGCGCCGTCGAGGACCCGGAGCGAGCGCTCCACCTCGACCGTGAAGTCGACGTGACCGGGGGTGTCGATGATGTTGATCCAGTGGTCCCGCCAGTTGCAGGTCGTGGCTGCGGAGGTGATGGTGATCCCCCGCTCCTGCTCCTGGACCATCCAGTCCATCGTGGCCGCGCCCTCGTGCACCTCGCCGATCTTGTAGTTGCGACCGGTGTAGTAGAGGATGCGCTCGGTCGTCGTCGTCTTGCCGGCGTCGATGTGGGCCATGATGCCGATGTTGCGGGTCTTGGCGAGCGGGAAGTCTCGGGTTGTGGCCATCTCGGTTGGATCTCTGAGTCTCTCGGTCCGAAGGGACGTGTGGTGTGTGGTCGTCGGGCGCTCTCGCCCGCGCCGCTCGGCGCCGGCTGTCTCGGTTGTCGCCGTCAGGCCTCGCTCCGGCCTCGAATGCCGGTGCCCGCCGCCGCGCCAACGAGGTGAACGCCTGGTCAGGCCAGGTCATTCCCTGGGGCCGCCGAGCCGGCCCCAGCCCTCACCAACGGTAGTGGGCGAACGCCTTGTTCGATTCCGCCATCTTGTGCATGTCCTCCCGGCGCTTCACGGCCGCTCCGAGACCGTTCGACGCGTCGAGGATCTCGTTGGCGAGCCGCTGGGCCATCGTGCGCTCCCGGCGCTGGCGGGAGTAGGTGACGAGCCAGCGGATCGAGAGTGTCGTGGCCCGCCTGGGGCGCACCTCGACGGGAACCTGGTAGGTGGCGCCGCCCACCCGCCGGCTCTTCACCTCGAGCTCGGGGCGGGTGTTGTCGAGGGCGCGCTTCAAGGTGGCGAGCGGCTCGCCGCCCGTCTTGTCGCGGACGACGTCGAGTGCCTCGTAGACGATCCGCTCGGCGAGCGATCGCTTGCCCCTCGTCAGGATCTTGTTGACGAGCTGGGTGACGATGACGGACTTGTAGACCGGGTCCTGGACGAGGTCGCGCCGTGGAGGGGGGCCGTTGCGTGGCACGTCAGCCCTCCTTCTTGGCGCCGTAGCGGCTGCGAGCCTGGGCACGGTCCCTGACGCCGGAGGTGTCGAGGGTTCCGCGGACGATCTTGTAGCGGACTCCCGGCAGGTCCTTCACACGACCGCCCCGGACGAGGACGATCGAGTGCTCCTGGAGGTTGTGGCCGACGCCGGGGATGTAGGCCGTCACCTCGTGCCCGCTCGTCAGGCGGACGCGGGCCACCTTGCGCAGGGCCGAGTTCGGCTTCTTCGGCGTCGTGGTGTAGACGCGCGTGCAGACGCCACGGCGCTGGGGGGCGCCACGCAGCGCCGGAGTCTTCGTCTTCGACCGCTTTGTCTCCCGTCCGTTGCGGACGAGCTGGGCGATAGTGGGCACGCGCTACCTCTCGAAACGGGGTGTTCTGGCGCCACGCGCGCGATCGAACTCGCCGCGAAGGTGGCCTTAGGACTATATCAGCGCAGCCGGGGCGCATGAACGGGGCCCCGACGCGATGGTGCCGCCGCCCCGCGGAGCGGCGGCACCCACAGCGGTGCTCAGCCCGAGCCCTCGTCCGCCGCCGGGCCGTAGGCGTCGTAGCCCTCCGGACCGGCCGAGTACGGGTCGTCCCCGCCCTCGCCCGGGCCGAAGCTGCCGTAGCTCTCGGTGTCGGAGGGCTCGGCGTAGGGCGTGAAGCCGTCCCCGCCCCCGAGAGAGGAGCGCCCGACGTCGCGGAGCCAGGCCGCCAGGTCCTCGGGCGAGCCCTCGAGCTCGCCGGCTCCGCCGTCCAGGTCCGAGGACCAGAAGGACATCCGCTGGGCCTCCGGGGTCTCCACCTCGAAGTCCCGGTAGCGCTCCATGCCCGTCCCCGCAGGGATGAGCTTGCCGATGATGATGTTCTCCTTCAGCCCGAACAGCTGGTCGGAGCGGCCCTCGATGGCGGCCTCGGTGAGCACCCGGGTCGTCTCCTGGAAGGAGGCGGCCGACAGCCACGAATCGGTCGCGAGCGAGGCCTTCGTGATGCCCATCAGCTCCGGCCGGCCCTCGGCGGGACGCGCGCCCGCCTGGACGAGCTCGCGGTTGATGGCGGCGTAGCGCTGGGAGTCGACCCGCTCGCCCGGGAGCAGGGGGGCGTCGCCCGGCTCGGCCACGAGGACGCGGCGCAGCATCTGGCGCACGATGAGCTCGATGTGCTTGTCGTGGATCGACACACCCTGGTCCCGGTAGACCTTCTGGACCTCCTCGACGAGGTACTGCTGGGTCTCGCGGATGCCCTTGATGTCGAGGAGCTCCTTCGGGTCCTTCGGTCCCTCGACGAGGGCGTCGCCCGGCTGGACCTCCTGGCCGTCTGCCACCTCGAGATGCGCCCGGGTGGAGACCGTCACGACCTGCTCGGCGCCGTCGTCGGAGACGACGGTGACCCGCCGGCCGGTCTCGTCCTCCTCGACGCGGACGACGCCGGGCTCGCGGACGAGGACGGCGGCGCCCTTCGGGGTGCGGGCCTCGAAGAGCTCGACCACGCGGGGGAGGCCGTGGGTGATGTCCTCACCGACGACGCCTCCGGCGTGGAAGGTCCTCATCGTGAGCTGGGTGCCCGGCTCACCGATCGACTGGGCGGCGATGACGCCGACGGCCTCGCCGAGCTCGATCAGCCGGCCCGTGGCGAGCGACTTGCCGTAGCAGCGGGCGCAGACGCCGTGCTCGCTCTCGCAGGTGAGCACCGAGCGCACCCGGATCCGGTCGATGGCCGGGTCCGCCTGGAGGGCGATCACCTCGGCGTCACCGAGCATGAGGCCGGCGTCGAAGACCCGGCCGTCGCTCAGGGTCGCCGGCTCGAGCAGCACCCGGCCGTAGGCGCGGGTCTCGAGGTAGGCGCGCCTGCCGGCCTGGTCCGGGACGACCTGGTCGATCCAGACGCCCCGGGTCGTGCCGCAGTCCTCGGTGCGGATGATGAGCTCCTGGGCGACGTCGACGAGACGCCGGGTGAGGTACCCCGAGTCGGCGGTCCGAAGGGCCGTGTCGGCGAGGCCCTTGCGGGCGCCGTGGGTCGAGATGAAGTACTCGAGCACCGACAGGCCCTCCCGGAAGGAGGACTTGATCGGCCGGGGGATCATCTCGCCCCGCGGGTTCGACACGAGGCCCTTCATGCCGGCGATCTGGCGCACCTGCTGGGCGTTGCCTCGGGCGCCGGAGTCGACCATCATGTCGAGCGGGTTGAAGGCGATCGTGGCGAGGGTGCGCTCCATCGCCCGCCCGACCTCGGAGTTCGCCGAGGTCCAGATCTCGATCTCCTTCTGGCGCCGCTCGTCGTCGGTGATGATGCCCCGCTTGAACTGGGTCTCGGCCTTCTCCGCCTCCTTCTCGTAGCGGTCGAGGATCTCCCGCTTCTCGGGCGGCGTCCTCACGTCGTCGATCGAGATGGTGAGGCCCGAACGGGTGGCGAAGCGGAAGCCGAGGTCCTTCACGCGGTCCAGGCTCTCGGCCACCGTCGCCTTCGGGTAGTTGGCGGCGATCTGCTCGACGATGACGGAGATCGGCGTCGCCCGGCGGCCGATGACGTCGTTCACGAAGCCGAAGTCCGGCGGGAGGGCGGCGTTGAAGAACAGGCGGCCGGGCGTCGTCTCGACGACCTCCGGCTCGTTCTCGACCGCGGCGGCATCGGCTGCCACCGTCATGCCCTCGTTGGTCTCGTGGGGACGGTGACGCCGGCCGATGAGCGGGAAGGCCCACCCTTCCGGCCCCTTGCGGAGCTGGATCTTGGCGTGCAGGTCGAGCTCACCGGCCTCGTAGGCCTGCTCGACCTCGAACAGGTGGCGGAAGACCCGGCCCTCGCCCTGGCGGCCGTCGGCCATCAAGGTGAGGTAGTAGGCGCCGAAGACCATGTCCTGGCTCGGGACGGTGATCGGGCGGCCGGTCGCAGGCGAGAGGATGTTGTTGGCCGACAGCATGAGGATCCGGGCCTCGGCCTGCGCCTCGGCCGAGAGCGGGAGGTGGACCGCCATCTGGTCGCCGTCGAAGTCGGCGTTGAAGGCAGCGCAGACGAGTGGGTGGATCTGGATCGCCTTGCCCTCGACGAGCACCGGCTCGAAGGCCTGGATGCCGAGGCGGTGCAGCGTCGGCGCACGGTTCAAGAGCACGGGGTGCTCCTTGATGACCTCGTCGAGGACGTCCCAGACCTGGGTCCGGCGCCGCTCCACCATCCGCTTGGCGGACTTGATGTTCTGGGCGATCTCGGCGTCGACGAGCCGCTTCATGACGAACGGCTTGAACAGCTCGAGCGCCATGAGCTTGGGCAGGCCGCACTGGTGCAGCTTGAGCTTCGGCCCGACGACGATGACCGAGCGGCCCGAGTAGTCGACACGCTTGCCGAGCAGGTTCTGGCGGAAGCGCCCCTGCTTGCCCTTCAGCATGTCCGACAGGCTCTTCAACGGGCGGTTGCCCGGGCCGGTGACCGGCCGGCCGCGGCGGCCGTTGTCGAACAGGGCGTCGACGGCCTCCTGCAGCATGCGCTTCTCGTTGTTGATGATGATCTCGGGAGCACCGAGGTCGAGCAGCCGCTTCAGCCGGTTGTTCCGGTTGATGACCCGGCGGTAGAGGTCGTTCAGGTCCGAGGTGGCGAACCGGCCGCCGTCGAGCTGGACCATCGGCCGGAGGTCGGGCGGGATGACCGGCACGGCCTCGAGGATCATCGCCCTCGGGTCGTTCACCCGGCGGGCCTGCTCGTCGCGGCGGTTGAAGGCCGAGACGATCTTCAGGCGCTTGATCGCCTTCTGCTTGCGCTGGGCCGAGAGCGGCCGGCGGCCGTCGGTCGGGTCGATGGCCTCGCGGAGCTTGGTCTCCTCCTCGTCGAGGTCGAGGCGGTTGATGAGAGAGGCGATCGCCTCGGCCCCCATGCCGCCCTCGAAGTAGCTGCCGTACCGGCTCTTCAGCTCCCGCCAGAGCAGCTCGTCCTCGATGATCTTGCGGGGGTGGAGGTCCGACAGCTCGGCGAAGGCCTTCTTCGCCATCTCGACGTCGGAGTTGGCGCGGTCGCGCACGGCCGTGACCTCGCGCTCGACGGCCCGCTGGCGGGCGCGCAGCTCGGACTCCTTCGCCCCCTCGGACTCGAGGGAGGCGAGCTCCTTCTCGAGCTCGGCGAGGCGGCGCTCGGCCTCGAGGTCGCGGGCGCGCTCAATCTCGCCGATCTCGGTCTGCAGCTCGGCCTCGAGGTTCGGCAGGTCGCCGTGACGCTTCTCGTCGTCGACGTGGGTGACGAGGTAGGCGGCGAAGTAGATGACCTTCTCGAGCTGCTTGGCCTTCAGCTCCTCGCGGGCCTCGGTGCCCATGAGCAGGTAGGCGAGCCAGGAACGGGTGCCGCGCAGGTACCAGATGTGGACGACCGGCGCCGCCAGCTCGATGTGTCCCATGCGCTCCCGGCGGACCTTCGAGCGGGTGACCTCGACGCCGCAGCGCTCACAGATGATGCCGCGGAAGCGGACCCGCTTGTACTTGCCGCAGTAGCACTCCCAGTCCTTGGTCGGCCCGAAGATCTTCTCGCAGAACAGGCCGTCCTTCTCCGGGCGGAGGGTGCGGTAGTTGATCGTCTCGGGCTTGCGGACCTCGCCGTGCGACCACGCACGGATGTCGTCCGCCGTGGCGAGCCCGATCCGAAGCTGGTCGAAGTCGTTGACGTCGAGCATCTCAGAAGCTCCTCTCCGCCGCCCGGCGAGCGTCCTCTTCGTCGGAGCCACGCTCTGGGCGGCTGATGTCGATACCGAGCTCCTCGGCCGTCCGGTAGACGTCCTCGTCGAGCTCGCGCATCTCGATCTCCTCGCCGGTCGTCGAGATGACCTCGACGTCCAGGCACAGTGACTGCATCTCCTTGATGAGAACCTTGAAGCTCTCCGGGATGCCCGGTTCGGGGATGTTCTCCCCCTTCACGATCGCCTCGTAGACCTTGACACGACCGAGGACGTCGTCGGACTTGATCGTGAGCAGCTCCTGCAGCGCGTAGGCGGCACCGTAGGCCTCGAGCGCCCACACCTCCATCTCACCGAAGCGCTGCCCGCCGAACTGGGCCTTCCCACCGAGGGGCTGCTGGGTGATCATCGAGTAGGGACCCGTCGAGCGGGCGTGGATCTTGTCGTCGACGAGGTGGGCCAGCTTCAGGATGTAGACGTAGCCCACCATGATCGGGTTGTCGTAGGGCTCCCCGGTGCGGCCGTTGTAGAGCGTGGCCTTGCCGTCCGGCCCGATGAGCCGGGCGTCGCCGGTGAGCGACTCGGGACGCAGCGTCTCGAAGAGCTGCTTCATCGTCGGCTTGCGACCGGCCTGCTCGGCCTCGTCCCAGTGGGCGCCGTCGAAGACCGGGGTCGAGATCCAGGTGGCCGGGTCGGTACGCGGCCTCGTCTTGGTCTCGGTCCCCCGCGGCGTCGCCGCCGGGTCGTGGTCGAGGCCCTCCCAGCCCCAGCGGGCGGCGTAGCCGAGGTGCGCCTCGAGCACCTGGCCGACGTTCATCCGGCTCGGGACGCCGAGCGGGTTCAAGATGATGTCGACCGGGGTGCCGTCAGCGAGGTGCGGCATGTCCTCGACCGGCAGGATGCGCGAGATCACGCCCTTGTTGCCGTGCCGGCCGGCGAGCTTGTCGCCCTCGGAGATCTTGCGCTTCTGGGCCACGTAGACCCGCACGAGCTGGTTCACCCCTGGCGGGAGCTCGTGGGAGTCGTCGCGGGAGAAGACGCGGACGTCGATCACCTTTCCGTACTCGCCGTGGGGAACCTTGAGGCTCGTGTCCCGGACGTCGCGGGCCTTCTCGCCGAAGATCGCCCGCAGGAGGCGCTCCTCGGGGGTCAGCTCGGTCTCGCCCTTCGGGGTCACCTTGCCGACGAGGATGTCGCCCGGGCCGACCTCGGCGCCGATGCGGATGATGCCCCGCTCGTCCAGGTCGGCGAGGATGTCGTCGGACAGGTTCGGGATGTCCCGGGTGATCTCCTCGGCGCCGAGCTTGGTGTCGCGGGCGTCGACCTCGTGCTCCTCGATGTGGATCGAGGTGAGGACGTCGTCGCGCACGAGCCGCTCGGAGAGGATGATGGCGTCCT
>JAJZZB010000040.1 GCA_021797795.1 Actinomycetes bacterium
GAGCGGGCTGTCCGTCGTCGCCTACGACTTCGGCATCAAGTCGACCATCCTCCGCAACCTGACCCGCATCGCCGAGGTGGAGGTCGTCCCGGCCACCACCCCGGCGGCCGAGGTGCTCGAGCGCCGCCCGGACGGCGTCTTCCTCTCGAACGGGCCGGGAGACCCCTCCGCCCTCCCGCATCTCACCGCCGAGATCCAGGCGATGCTCGGCGAGGTGCCCGTCTTCGGGATCTGCCTCGGCCACCAGCTCCTGGCGACGGCGCTCGGGGCCTCGACCTACAAGCTCCGCTTCGGCCACCACGGCGGCAACCACCCGGTGCGGCGCACCCAGACCCAGACGGTCGAGATCACGAGCCAGAACCACGGCTACGCCGTCTCCGCCGACTCGCTCGGGGGGATGACCGTGACGCACGTCAACTTGAACGACCAGGTGATCGAGGGGCTGAGCCAGCCGGAGCTCCGGGCCTTCAGCGTCCAGTACCACCCCGAGGCCGGACCGGGGCCCCACGACGCCCGCTACCTGTTCGAGGAGTTCCGCGCCGAGATGGAGAAGGCCTCCTGATGGGACGACGGGACGACCTCTCCTCGATCCTCGTGGTCGGCTCCGGGCCGATCGTGATCGGCCAGGCCTGCGAGTTCGACTACTCCGGCACACAGGCCTGCCGGGTGCTCTCGGCCGAGGGCTACCGGGTGATCCTCGCCAACTCGAACCCGGCGACGATCATGACCGACCCGAACCTCACCGACCGCACCTACGTCGAGCCGCTCGACGCCGAGGTGCTGGCGGCCATCCTCGAGCGGGAGCGCCCGTCCGCCCTGCTGCCGACGATGGGCGGCCAGACGGCGCTCAACCTGGCGGCCGAGCTGTCGGGCTCCGGCGTCCTCGACGAGCTCGGGGTCGAGCTGATCGGCGCCAAGGCCGAGGCCATCCACACCGCCGAGAACCGCGACCTGTTCAAGAGGGCCATGACCGAGATCGGCCTCGGGGTGCCCTCCTCGGGCTTCGCCCACACCGTCGAGCAGGCCGTCGAGATCGCCCGGGAGATCGGCTACCCGATCATGGTCCGGCCCTCGTTCATCCTCGGCGGGGCGGGCACCGGCATCGCGAAGGACGAGACCGCCTTCCTCCGCCTGGCGGGCGAGGGGCTGGCGGCCTCGCCGGTCTCGGAGATCCTCGTCGAGCGCTCCATCGCCGGCTGGAAGGAGTTCGAGCTCGAGGTGATGCGCGACCGGGCGGACAACTGCGTCGTCGTCTGCTCGATCGAGAACCTCGACCCGATGGGCGTCCACACGGGCGACTCGGTGACCGTCGCCCCCGCCCAGACCCTGTCGGACGTCGAGTACCAGGAGATGCGCGACGCGGCGTTCAAGTGCATCCGGCGCGTCGGCGTGGAGACGGGGGGCTCGAACATCCAGTTCGCCGTCGACCCGCGCTCGGGCGAGATGCTCGTCATCGAGATGAACCCCAGGGTCTCGCGTTCCTCGGCGCTCGCCTCGAAGGCGACCGGCTTCCCGATCGCGAAGATCGCCGCCCGCCTGGCGGTCGGCTACACCCTCGACGAGGTGGCGAACGACATCACGAGGGCCACCCCGGCGAGCTTCGAGCCGACGATCGACTACGTCGTGACGAAGATCCCCCGCTGGGCCTTCGAGAAGCTGCCCGGCGCACCCGACTCGCTCGGCACGAGGATGCAGTCGGTGGGCGAGGCGATGGCGATCGGCCGCACCTTCCCCGAGTCGCTGCAGAAGGCGCTGCGCGGCATCGAGCGGGGGAGGGACGGTCTCAACGCCGACCCGGCCGAGCGCCTCTACGACTCGGTCCCGACCGACGAGCTCGTCGAGCGGGCGACGGTCCCGACCCCCGAGCGCCTCTTCCAGCTCGAGTCGGCCCTCCGGCGCGGCACGACAGTCGAGGAGCTGGCGACGGCGACCGGGATCGACCCGTGGTTCCTCGACCAGCTGCAGCTCGTCGTCGACGAGCGTCGCCACCTGGAGGCCCTGGCGGCGGGCGGGGCGCCGGTGGGCTCGGCGCTCGACCGGGCCGCCTTCCGCCGCGCCAAGCGCCTCGGCTTCGCCGACGCCCAGATCGCCTACCTCTTCGGCACCGACGAGGCAGCCGTCCGGGCCGCCCGCCTCGAGGCCGGCGTGCAGCCGACCTTCAAGACGGTGGACACCTGCGGGGCGGAGTTCGCCGCCGAGACGCCGTACCACTACGCCACCTACGAGGACGAGAGCGAGATCCGGCCGGCCTCCCGGCCGCGGGTGATCATCCTCGGCTCGGGGCCGAACCGCATCGGCCAGGGGATCGAGTTCGACTACTGCTGCGTCCATGCCTCGATGGCCCTTCGCGAGGCGGGCTACGAGACGGTCATGGTGAACTGCAACCCCGAGACCGTCTCGACCGACTACGACACCTCCGACCGCCTCTACTTCGAGCCGGTCTCCGAGGAGGCGGTCCTCGACGTCGTCTCGGCCGAGCGGGAGGCGGGCGGGGGCGGGGTGCTCGGCGTCATCGTCTCGCTCGGCGGCCAGACTCCGCTCAAGCTCGCCGACCGGCTTCCTGGCGAGCTCATCCTCGGGACGCCGCCCGAGGCGATCGACACGGCCGAGGACCGCGAGCGCTGGGCCGCCCTGTGCGGGCGCCTCGAGATCCCCCAGCCGGCGGGCGGGACGGCCCGCACCCTGGAGGAGGCCCGGGCGATCACGACCCGGATCGGCTTCCCGGCCCTCGTCCGCCCGAGCTACGTGCTCGGGGGGCGGGCGATGGAGATCGTCTATGACGACGACGGCCTGGCGGCCGCCTTCTGCTCCCTCTCGCTCGGCTCGGAGGGGGCGCTCGCGAGCGAGCGGCCGATCCTCGTCGACCGCTTCCTCGAGGACGCCATCGAGGTCGACGTCGACGCCGTGCGCGACCGGACGGGCGAGGTGCTCATCGGAGCGGTGATGGAGCATGTCGAGGAGGCAGGTGTCCACTCGGGCGACTCCGCCTGCGTCATCCCGCCTCCGACGCTGTCGGCCGGCACCATCGAGGTGATCGAGGGCCATACCCGCGACATCGCCGAGGCGCTCGGGGTCGAGGGCCCCATCAACGTCCAGTACGCCGTGAAGCAGGGGCAGGTCTTCGTCATCGAGGCGAACCCGCGGGCGTCGCGCACCGTCCCCTTCGTCGCCAAGGCGACCGGGGTCCCGCTCGCCAAGCTGGCCGCCCGGGTGCTCGTCGGCGCCAGCCTGGCCGAGCTCCGCCAGGAGGGGATCCTCCCGCCGGCCGGCGCCCGGCCCGTGCCCGGGCACGTCGCGGTGAAGGAGGCGGTCCTTCCCTTCGACCGCTTCCCCGACGTCGACTCGGTGCTCGGCCCGGAGATGCGCTCCACCGGCGAGGTGATGGGCATCGACCGCACCTTCGGGCTCGCCTTCGCGAAGAGCCAGATCGCGGCCGGCAACCGGCTGCCGTCAGGGGGGGCGGTCTTCATGTCGCTCGCCGACCGGGACAAAGAGCCCGGGGTGGGGGCGGCCAGGGCCTTCGCCGCACTCGGCTTCTCGATCGTGGCGACCGAGGGCACGGCGGCCTTCCTCGAGGCGCACGGCATCGCGGTCGAGACCGTGGTCTCGAAGGTGGGCGGGCCCTCCGCGCCCGGGCAGGTCGACTCCGTCGAGCTCATCTCGAGCGGCAGGGTGCACCTCGTCGTCAACACGCCCCGCGGCCGGGGGCCGCGCGCCGACGGTGCCTACATCCGCCAGGCCGCCTCGGCGAACCGGGTGCCGTGCCTCACGACGGTGGCCGCCGCCCGGGCGGCCGCCGCCGGGGTGGCGGACTGGGGGAGGCTCACCTTGGAGGTCCGCTCGCTGCAGGAGTTCCACGAGGGCCGGTGAGCACCCGCCGCCGTCCCGCCCGCCGCCCCGTGCCGGTAGAGGGAGGCGGCATCGACCTGTCGACCACGCTCGGCTCGCTCGAGCTGGCCAACCCGGTCATGACGGCTGCCGGGACCGCCGGCCACGGCGCGGAGCTCGCCGCCTATCTCGACCTCTCGCGCCTCGGGGCGGTGGTCGTGAAGTCGCTCGCCGCCTTCGCCTGGCCGGGGAACCCGAGCCCCCGCGTCTGCCCGGTGCCCGGCGGGATGCTCAACTCCGTCGGGCTGCAGGGCCCCGGGGTCGAGGCGTGGGCCCGCGACGAGCTGCCGGCGCTCCGGGCTCGGGGAGCCCGGGTGGTCGCGAGCATCTGGGGCCGCACGACCGAGGACTTCGCCGCCGCCGCCCGCCTCGTGGCCGGGGCGGGGCCGGGCATCGCCGCGCTCGAGGTGAACGTCAGCTGCCCGAACCTGGAGGACGGCTCCAGGATGTTTGCCCACTCCCCGGCCGCCACCGCCGAGGCCGTCGAGGCGAGCCTCGCCTCGGGGCTGCCGGTGATCGCCAAGCTCTCTCCCAACACCGCCGACCTCGTGGAGGTGGCCGCCGCAGCCCTCGGGGCGGGGGCGGAGTCCCTCACGCTCGTGAACACCCTGCGGGGTCTCTTCATCGACCTCGAGCGTCGGGCACCGGCGCTCGGCGCGGGCGGCGGCGGCCTGTCCGGCCCGGCCGTCCACGCCGTCGCCCTGCGGGCGGTGTACGAGTGCCGGGCCGCCTTTCCCCGCGCCGGCATCATCGGCGTCGGAGGGATCTCCGACGGCGCCGGGGCGGCACGGATGCTGATGGCCGGCGCCGATGCCGTCCAGGTGGGGACGGCCACGCTCGCCGACCCGAGGGCGCCCGCTGTCGTGCTCTCCGACCTCGCCGCCGTCCTCACCGGCCTCGGCGCCGCCTCGGTGCGCGAGGTCGTCGGGGCCGCACAAAGGAGACCTGATGAACGCTGAAGACGAGACCGAGGCGGCGACGGGCAGCACGCAGGAGCGGGCCCGCTCCCGTCTCGCCCTCGCCCTCGACGTGGCCTCGGCCGGGGAGGCCACTGCGCTCGCCCGCCGGCTCCGGCCGCACTTCTCGGTGGTGAAGGTGGGCCTCGAGCTCTTCGTCGCCGAGGGCCCCGACGTCGTCCGGGCGCTCACCGGCGAGGGGTTCGACGTCTTCTTGGACCTGAAGCTCCACGACATCCCCAACACCGTCGGGCGGGCGGCGGCGCGGGCCGGGGGCCTCGGCGTGCGCTACCTCACCGTCCACCTCGCCGGCGGTGAGCAGATGGTGCGGGCGGCGGTCGAGGGCTTCGCCTCGGCCTCGCCGGGTGCCCCGGGCTCAGGCATCCTCGGCGTCACGGTCCTCACGAGCGAGCCGGAGGCGGGAGACGAGGTGCTCGCCGAGAGGGCCCGCCTCGCCGCCTCGGCGGGCTGCGTCGGGGCGGTCTGCGCGTCGGCGGACCTCCCCGTCGTCCGGCCGGCCGCCACAAGGCTCGTCCTCGTCGTCCCGGGCATCCGGATGGAGGGTTCCGACCGGGGAGACCAGGCGAGGAGCGCCACACCCGGGTCCGCCCTGGCCAGCGGTGCCGACCTGCTCGTAATAGGACGGACTGTCACGGCGGCGGCCGATCCGGAGGCCGCAGCGGCCCTGGTCAGCGCATCCTTGCTTGGAGGATCCTGGCAGCAACATTGACGCAGGGTGTATGAAGTATTACGGGTTTACTACGGTGACCCAACGGTGCCCTGCCCGGCGACGGCGAGGCTGGGCTCCGATTCGCAGGAGCACCGTCGTCCACTCAGGAGGTCAGGGAGCGACAATGCCACGAACGGGAAGGCTCAAGAGAGCCTTGAGCATCGGAGCGGTCGGAGCCGCAGCTGCCGTCGTGCTGGCGGCCTGTGGCGGCGGCGGCACCACCACGAACACGGGAGCGACCGCCACCACGCGGCCGGCTCACATCTCCAAGGGCGGCACGGCCTACTGGGCCGAGGCGCCGAACGCCACGCCGAACTGGATCCTTCCCTTCGCCAGTCTGACGTACTTCAGCGTGGCGAACCTGACCCAGTTCCAGGAGCTCATGTTCCGGCCGCTGTACTTCTTCGGTCAGGTCACCTCCACCAACCCGACGGTGAACTTCCCGCTGTCACCGGCCAACCCGCCGCAGTGGAGCAACGGGAACAAGACCGTCACCATCAAGATGAAGGGCTGGTCGTGGTCGAACGGGCAGTCCGTCGACGCCCAGGACGTCATGTTCTGGATGAACATGATCAAGGCCGAGAAGGCCAACTGGGCCGGCTACGTCCCGGGTGACTTCCCCGACAACGTGACGAGCTACTCGGCAAACGCCAGCGCCGACACGATCACGCTGAACCTGGACAAGACCTACAGCACGAACTGGTTCCTCTACAACGAGCTGTCGCAGATCACGCCGATGCCGCTCGCCTGGGACGTCACCTCGGCCGGCGCCGCGCCGGGCTCGGGCGGCTGCTCGTCGATGACGCCGACCGCCACCACGAAGACGGACTGCGCCAAGGTCTGGACCTTCCTCACCGACAACGGCGGCAAGGCGAAGAACCCGACCGAGGCGGCTGACCTCGCAACCTACGCCACCAACCCCCTCTGGCAGGTCGTCGACGGTCCGTGGCACCTCTCGGCCTTCACCACGAACGGTCAGGCCACCTTCGTGCCGAACCCGAAGTACTCCGGTCCCCAAAAGCCGTACCTGAGCAAGTTCGTCGAGGTGCCCTACACCTCGGACAGCTCCGAGTACAACGCCATGACCGCAGGTGGCAGCGGCGCTCCCAACGTCGGCTACATCCCGACCGAGGACGTCCCGACCAACACCGGCGCCCCCGGCACCGTCGGCTCCAACGCCGCCATCCTGAACGGCAAGTACAACCTGGTGCCGGTCTACGACTGGGGCATCAACTACTTCCCGATCAACTTCAACTCCAACGGTGACGGCGGCAACGCCGGGCCGATCTTCAAGCAGCTGTACTTCCGTCAGGTGCTGCAGATGCTGGTCAACCAGCCGCAGATCATCAAGACGGTCGACAAGGGCTACGGCGTGCCGACCTACGGGCCGGTGCCGGTCTTCCCGAAGAACAGCTTCACGTCGCCCCAGGAGAAGAACAACCTCTACCCCTTCAGCGTGTCGAAGGCGAAGCAGCTGCTCACCTCCCACGGCTGGACGGTGAAGGCGGGCGGCATCTCGGTCTGCAACACCGGGTCCAAGTGCGGTCCCGGCATCAAGAACGGGGCGCAGCTCAACTTCAACATGCTGTACTACTCGGGCGTGCTGGCCGTGAAGCAGACGGTGCTCGCGCAGGTCTCGGCCTGGAGCGAGGTCGGCATCCACGTCAGCCTGCAGGGCACGACGTTCGACAACGTGCTGACGACGGCGATCCCGTGCTCGTACTCGAAGTCGTCGTGCTCCTGGGAGATGGGCAACTGGGGCGGTGGCTGGATCTTCGCTCCCGACTACATGCCGACCGGTGGCGAGATCTTCGCCTCGGGCGCCGGCTCGAACTCGGGCAGCTACTCGGATTCGACCAACGACTCGCTCATCAACCAGACGCACACCTCGAGCAACCTGCAGTACTTCTACCAGTACCAGAACTACCTGGCGAAGGAGATCCCGGTGGTCTGGCAGCCGAACCCGGCTTCGGCGCTGGCCGAGGTCTCTACGAGCCTCGGCGGCGTGACGCCGATCAACGCACTGCTCAACTTGACCCCGGAGTACTGGTACTTCAAGAAGAGCTGACCTCTGTTTTCCCGGCGACGGCCCGGTCGTGCCCGCGTGGCGGGTGCGGCCGGGCCGTGGCCGTACCTGTACCGAACCGCACTCCGGCCACAGGAGCCGGAGGCCGACGGGCTACACTTGTCCCGTCAACGAGTGACGGGCAGTACCGCCCCCCGAATCGTCGCCGTCGCAGCAGAGCCGCTGCGTCTCGCCCGAGCCAGGAGGTTCGGCCACGATCAGCTTCATCATCCGACGCTTGTTGCAGGCGATCATCGTCCTCTTCGGCGTCACCCTCGTCGTCTTCCTGCTCTTCCAGTTCGTCCCGAACGGGCCGGTCGGCCTCGCACGGACGGACCTCGGCTCGAGGGCGACGCCCTTCCAGATCCACAACTTCATCGTCGCCAACGGGCTCAACCTGCCCTGGTACGCCCAGTACTGGCACCTGCTCGACGGCTACCTGCACCTCAACTTCGGGTACTCCTACCACCGCAACCAGACGGTGCGGGCCCTCATCTTCGAGTACCTGCCGCGCTCGCTCATCCTGCTCAGCATGTCGACCGTGCTGGCGCTCGTCGTGGCCATCCCGCTCGGGATCTTCCAGACGGTGCGCCGCAACAAGCCGTCGGACTACGTCCTGTCGAGCCTGGCGTTCATCTTCTACGCCATGCCGTCGTTCGTCCTCGGCAACCTGCTGATCCTCTACCTGGCCGTCGACCACCAGATCTTCGCCCCGGCGGTCCCCCAGAGCGAGGGTCTCGTCCAGATGCTGACCGATTTCCACGACATGACGCTCCCGGTCGTCACGCTGGCCGCCATCACCGTGGCCGCCTTCAGCCGCTACATGCGCTCGTCGATGATGGACGCCTTCGCCCAGGACTTCGTCCGAACGGCGCGGGCCAAGGGCGCCGGTCGGGCGAGGGTGCTCTTCCGCCACGCCCTTCGCAACGCCCTCATCCCGATCATCACCCTCCTCGGGCTGTCGCTCCCCACCATGGTGGGAGGGGCGGTCATCACAGAGACGGTCTTCAACTTCCCCGGCATGGGGCTGCTCACCACCCAGGCCGCGCTCAACTACGACGTCTACGTGGTGATCGGGACGACGATCGTGGCGACGGTGGCCACGGTCGCCGGTTCGTTGCTCGCCGACATCCTGTACGCCGTCGCCGACCCGAGGATCCGCTATGCGCGGTGAGGAGCAGCGGATCGAGGAGCAGCGGCTCATGGAACGAGAGCTCGTAGAGGCGGGCGACGACCGCGGCGATCTGCAGGCCGACGCCGTCGTCGAGGCGGGCGGCGGGCTCCTCCAGCCCCGGCTGCCGAGCGGGGACGGGACCGGGTCGCCCCTCTTCCCCGGCGGAGAAGCCCCGGCGACGCACGGGCCGGAGGGCGGCGAGGCGACGAGCGCCGGCGGCATCGGCACCCTCATGCTGCGGGTGTTCCTCGAGAACAAGCTGGCCGTCCTCGGCGTGGCGCTCGTCGTGACGATGCTGCTCTTCTGTTTCGTCGGGCCGTTCCTGTATCACACGAACCAGATCACCATCAATCTGAACCTCATCACCCAGGCACCGTCGTCCGCCCACCCGCTCGGCACCGACCCGAACGGCTTCGACGTCCTCGGCCGGCTCATGTACGCCGGCCAGACCTCGCTCGAGGTCGGCTTGGCGGCCGCCATGATGGCGACGATGCTCGGGGTCTTCTGGGGCGCCATCGCCGGCTTCTTCGGCGGGGTGGCAGACGCCGTGATGATGCGCTTTGTCGACGTCATGCTGTCGATCCCGGCGCTGTTCCTCCTCATCGTGCTGGCCGTCCTGTTCCACCCGAACAAGATCAGCCTCATGTTCATCATCGCCGCCCTGGCGTGGCTCACCCCCGCCAGGCTGGTGCGCGGCGAGACCCTCACGCTCCGCACGCGTGAGTACGTCCAGGCCGTGAGGGTCATGGGCGGGAAGAGCCGGCGGATGGTGGCCCGCCACATCATCCCGAACGCCATCGGGACGATCGTCGTGAACGCCACCTTCCAGGTGGCCGACGCCATCTTGTTCCTCGCCGCCCTCGGCTACCTCGGTGTCGGCATCCAGTACCCGCAGGCGGACTGGGGATCGATGCTGAGCGACGGCTCCAACTACGTCGACGCCGGCTACTGGTGGCTCATCATCCCGGCCGGGCTGTGCATCGTCATCGTGGTCGTGGCGTTCAACTTCATCGGCGACGCCCTGCGCGACTCCCTCGAGGTGCGGCTCCAGCAGCGCTGAGCGGCTCGTCCCTCCCTCTCGGTGCGATGGCCCCCGCTGTGGCGGGGCCATCGTCGTCCCCGGACCCGGACCGGGCCGGTCCGTCCTCGGCGGGGAGGAAGCCGGCCGGTCTCATCGCCCCGGGCGCGAGACGGCCCCCGCCCGGGGCGGGGGCCGTCTCGGTCGACCGGGTGCGCCTCAGACGAGGACGGTCTGGACCTCCGACTCCTCCATCGGCGTCTCGAGGGGGAAGTGGCAGGCCGCCAGGTGGCCGCTCGAGAAGAGCCGCAGCTGCGGCTCCTCCTCTGCGCAGATGTCCTGGACGTACGGGCACCGGGTCCGGAAGCGGCAGCCCGACGGGGGGTCGATGGCAGAGGGGAGCTCGCCCCGGATGGTGTTCGCCAGTTTGGCCCGGGCGAGCGACGGCTCGGCGACGGGGATGGCGTCGATGAGCGCCCTCGTGTAGGGGTGGGCCGGGTGCTCGTAGATCGCCTGCGAGGGCCCGACCTCCATCAGCTTGCCGAGGTACATCACGCCGATGCGGTCGGCCAGGTACTTCACGACCGCCAGGTCGTGGGAGATCATGATGTAGCTCAGCTGGTGCCGCTGCTGCAGGCTCTTCATCATGTTGAGGATCTGGGCCTGGATCGAGACGTCGAGGGCCGAGACCGGCTCGTCGGCGACGATGAGCTTCGGGTTGAGCGCGAGCGCCCGGGCGAAGCCGATGCGCTGGCGCTGGCCGCCGGAGAACTCGTGGGGGTAGAGCTCGACCGCCCGCCTCGACAGGCCGACCTCGGAGATGAGCTCGTTCACCCTCGCCACCTGCTCGCGACGTGAGCCGATGCCCTGGACGACGAGCGGCTCCCGCAGGATCGAGCCGACCCGCATGCGCGGGTCGAGCGAGGAGTAGGGGTCCTGGAACATGAGCTGCATGTCCCGGCGCTGGCGCCGCAGCGCCTGGCCGCGGAGCTTGGTGACCTCGACGCCGTTGAAGCGGATGGCGCCGGAGTTGGCCGTCTCGAGACCGACGACGAGGCGCCCGATCGTGGTCTTGCCGCAGCCGGACTCCCCGACGAGGCCGAAGGTCTCGCCCTCTCGGACCGTGAAGGAGACGTCGGAGACCGCCTTCACCGAGCCGATCTTGCGCTGGGTGATGGCGCCCGAGGTGACGGCGAACTCCTTCACGAGATGGTCGATCTCGAGCAGCGCCTTGCGCTCGGCCAGCTCGCTCACCCGGCTCTCGGCCCGCTCGAGCATGGCGGCGCGCTCCTCGGCGGTCGCGATGAGGACCGGCGTCTCCTGGCCTTCGGCGGTGCCGACGGGGTGGAAGCAGGCGAACTCGTGGTCGGCGTTGGTGGCGTCCGGCTCGAGCGCGGGCTCCTCGGACCGGCAGCGCTCCGTGGCGTTCGGGCAGCGCGGGTTGAACCGGCAGTTGTCCATCTTGTCCGACAGGTCGGGCGGAATGCCCGGGATGTTGTAGAGCCGCTGGGTGGAGTCCTGGTCGAGCTTCGGGATCGACTGGAGGAGCGCCGAGGCGTAGGGGTGGCGCATCCGGTGGAACAGCTCGTCGGTCGTCGCCCCTTCGACGATCTTGCCGGCGTACATCACCATCACGCGGTCGGTCCGGCCGGCGATGACGCCCATGTCGTGGGTGATGAGGATGACGGCGGTGTTGAGGCGCTCGCGCAGGTCGTCGATCAGGTTGAGGATCTGGGCCTGGATCGTGACGTCGAGGGCCGTCGTCGGCTCGTCGGCGATGAGCAGCTGCGGCTCGCACGACAGCGCCATGGCGATCATGACCCGCTGGCGCAGGCCTCCGGAGAGCTGGTGGGGGTAGTAATCGAGCCGCTCGGCGGGACGGGGCATGCCGACGAGGGTGAGCACCTCGAGGGCCCGGTCCCTCGCCTCCTTGCGGGAGACCTGGCGGTGGATCCGGACGCCCTCGGAGATCTGGGCGCCGATCGTCATCGTCGGGTTGAGCGAGGTCATCGGGTCCTGGAAGATCATCGCGACCTCGTTGCCACGCACCTTCTGCAGGTCCCGCTCGTGCAGGCCGACGAGCTCGCGTCCGTTCAGCTTGATGCTCGACTCCCCGACGATGTGGCCGACGTTCGGGAGCAGCTGGATGATGGAGAGCCCGGCCGTGCTCTTGCCGCAGCCGGACTCGCCGACCAGGCCGACGCACTCGCCGGGGGCGACGGTGAACGAGATGTCGTCGACGGCCCCGACGTTGGCTTTGCGGAGGTGGAACTCGGTCCGCAGGTGCGAGAGTTCAAGGACGTTCGCCAATGGTTACCACTCCCTTATGGGTCCCGTGCGGGGCGAGCGCCAGTGGCCTGGGACAGGGACGTCCTGGTCAGGAGGCGTGCGTTCCGCTATGGTAGCGGACCATGCCCCAGCCACCCAGTCTCTCCCCAGAACAGCGCCAGGCCGCGCTCGAGAAGGCCGCTGCCGTGAGGCGCGAGCGGGCCGAGCTCAAGGACCACCTGAAGAGCGGGCGGGTGTCCCTCAAGGATCTGCTCACCCAGGCGGAGACCAGCGACACGGTCGGCAAGATGAAGGTGCTGGCCGCCCTCGAGGCCCTGCCGGGCACGGGCAAGGTGAAGGCCCGCCGGCTCATGGAGCAGGTCGGCATCTCCGAGACGCGCCGCCTGCAGGGCCTCGGAGCCAAGCAGCGCGAGGCGCTCCTCGAGGCCGCCGAGCGCTCCTAGCACCCTGATCTTCGTACTCGTCGGCCCGGGTGGGGTCGGCAAGGGGACGGTGATCCGACAGCTCCTCCAGCGCGACGAGCGCCTCTGGCTCAGCCGGTCGTGGACGACGCGCCGGCGCCGGCCCGGCGAGCCGGAGGACTCCTACCACTTCGTCGACCGGGAGGCCTTCCTCGCCCGCGTGGAGGCGGGCGGCTTCCTCGAGTGGGCAGCCGTCCTCGAGGACTTCTACGGGACCCCGACGCCGCATCCCCCGCCGGGGCGCGACGTCCTCCTCGAGATCGACGTCCAGGGCGCCCGCCAGGTGCTCGCCCGGCACCCCGACGCCGTCGTGGTCCTCCTCCTCGCTCCCTCGCTCGAGGACCAGCGGGCGCGCCTCGAGGCCCGAGGCGACGGCGAGGAGCACATCCTGGCGAGGATCGCCCTCGGCGAGAGGGAGGTGGCCGAGGCCCGCCTGCTCGCCTCCCACGTGGTCGTGAACGACGACCTCGAGTCGGCCGTCGGGCAGCTCTCGGCTATCATCGACGCGGCCCGGACCATGAGCGCGCGCCCCTGAGGCGCTGGTCCGGCGAGATAGCCCCGCCACGCCGGCGGGCGCCGACAAAGGAGTCAGATGGCTGAGCCGCGCAGCAGCATGATCGAGCCCCCGATCGAGGAGCTCCTCGACAAGGTGGACTCGAAGTTCACGCTCGTGACGCTGGCCGCCCGCCGTGGGCGCCAGGTGAACTCCTACTTCAGCCAGCTCGGCGAGGGCCTCGGCGCCATCGTCCCCCCGCAGGTGGCCTCCATCGCCCGCAAGCCGCTCTCGATCGCCCTCGAGGAGATCGCGGCCGGCAAGGTGAAGGCGAACTTCGACATCCTGCCCGAGGCCGAGGCGGAGACGACCGAGGCCGAAGGCGCCTTCCTCACGGCCCTCGAGTCGATGCAGGGCGAGGAACCCGGCGGCGGCGGCGAGGCCAGCTGAGCGCCTCGGCGCCCGCTGAGCCCGACACGACCATGGACCCCGCCGGCGGCCCCGGGCACCTTCGCTCCGCGACGGTCGTCCTCGGCGTCGCCGGCGGCATCGCCGCCTACAAGGCGGCCGAGCTCACCCGCCGCCTGGTCGAGGCCGGGGCGCACGTCTGCCCCGTCCTCACCGAGTCGGCCGAGCGCTTCATCGGTGCGGCGACGCTCTCGGCGCTCGCCTCCGAGCCCGTCCGCACCTCGCTGTTCGACGAGCGCGAGCCGATCCCGCACACCTCGCTCGGCCAGCGCGCCGATCTCGTCATCGTCGCCCCGGCGACGGCCCGGGTGATCGCCGCCTACGCGGCGGGGCTCTCCTCGGACCTCCTCGTCGCCACCCTGCTCGCCACCCGCGCCCCGGTGCTCGTCTGCCCGGCGATGCACACCGAGATGTGGGAGCACCCGGCGGTCCGGGACAACCTCGCCACCCTGCGGCGCCGGGGCGTGCACGTCCTCGAGCCCGACACCGGCCGGCTGGCGGGCGGCGACGTCGGGCCCGGGCGGCTCCCCGATGCCGCCCGGATCCTCGAGGCGGCCGAGGCCGCCCTGGCGGCCGCCGCCGGCCGCCGCCAGGATCTCGCCGGTCTCCGCCTGCTCGTCACCGCCGGCGGGACCCGCGAGCCGGTCGACGCCGTCCGCTACCTCTCGAACCGCTCGTCGGGAAAGCAGGGAAGGGCGATCGCGGCGGCCGCAGCCGAGCGGGGCGCCGAGGTCGTCCTCGTCTCGACGGTCCCGGCCGAGCCGGGGCCCCGCCTCGAGGTGGTCCCGGTCGAGACCGCCGAGGAGATGGCCGCCGCCGTGGCCGCCCGGGCCGAGAGCGCCGACATCGTCGTCATGGCCGCCGCCGTCGCCGACTTCCGCCCGAAGGCGCCCGCTGCTGTCAAGCTCAAAAAGCGCGACGGCGTGCCCGAGATCGTCCTCGAGCCGACGCCCGACATCCTCGCCGGGCTCGGGGCGGCAAAGCGCGCCGGCCAGGTGCTCGTCGGCTTCGCGGCCGAGACGGGCGACGTCGTGGGCGAGGCGCGCCGCAAGCTCCAGTCCAAGGGCGCCGACCTCCTCGTCGGCAATGATGTGAGCGCCCACGAGGTGGGCTTCGGGTGGGACACGAACGCCGTCACGATCCTGAGCCGCACGGCGGCGGTCGAGGTGCCCCTCTCGAGCAAACGGGAGATCGCCGAGGCCGTGCTCGACGCCGCCCTTTTGGAGCTGAGAGCGGCCCGGGGTGGGCCGCCAGGACGACAAGGAGAGCCGCAGACGTGAGCCGCTACCACTTCACCTCGGAGTCGGTGACCGAGGGCCATCCCGACAAGATGGCCGACCAGATCTCCGACGCCATCCTCGACGCCATCCTGGCCGAGGACCACAACGGGCGGGTGGCCTGCGAGACGCTGCTCACGACCGGCCTCGTCGTCGTGGCGGGGGAGATCTCGACGACCGCCTACGTCGAGGTCCCCCAGATCGTCCGGGACACGGTCTGCGGCATCGGCTACGACCGGGAGGAGTACTCCTTCGACGGCAAGACCTGCGGCGTCCTCGTCTCGATCCACGAGCAGTCGCCCGACATCGACCTGGGCGTCAGCGCGGCGCTCGAGGTCCGCTCGGGCAAGGCGGGCGAGGACCTGTTGAACTCCCAGGGCGCCGGCGACCAGGGGATGATGTTCGGCTACGCCTGCGACGAGACGCCCGACCTCATGCCGCTGCCGATCTGGCTCGCCCACCGCCTGGCCGAGCGCCTGACCCGGGTCCGCAGGGAGGGGCTCGTCGGCTACCTCGGCCCGGACGGCAAGACCCAGGTGAGCGTGCTGTACGAGGACGGCCGCCCGAAGCGGCTCACGAACGTCCTCATCTCCACCCAGCACGCGAAGGGCATCGACCTCGACTCCCAGCTCCGGGAGGACCTCGCCAAGCACGTCATCGACCCGGTCGTCCCCGACGAGCTCATCGCCGAGGGCTTCGAGTTCCTCGCCAACCCGACGGGTCGCTTCGAGCTCGGCGGCCCGGCGGCCGACACCGGCCTCACCGGGCGCAAGATCATCGTCGACACCTACGGCGGCGCCGCCCGCCACGGCGGGGGCGCCTTCTCGGGCAAGGACCCCTCCAAGGTCGACCGGTCCGGGGCGTACGCCGCCAGGTGGGTGGCCAAGCACGTCGTGGCGGCCGGCGCCGCCTCGCGCTGCGAGGTCCAGGTGGCCTACGCCATCGGCGTGGCGCGCCCCGTCTCGGTCATGGTCGACACCTTCGGGACCGAGACCGTCGACCCCGCCCGGATCGAGACGGCCGTCACCGGGCTGTTCGACCTGCGCCCGGCCGCCATCATCCGGGACCTGGACCTCCGCCGCCCGATCTACCAGCGGACGGCCGCCTACGGCCACTTCGGCCGCTCCGACGCCGGGCTTCCCTGGGAGGCGACCCCGAAGGTGGCGGAGCTGAAGGCCGCCCTCGGGCTGTAGGCCCGCGTGGAGGACGTCGTCGAGGTCCTCCCCGACGTCACCGGCATCGACCGCACGTTCCACTACCTCGCCCCCGGGCCCCTGCGCCCGGGCACCATCGTCCGCGTCCGACTGCACGGGCGCCGGGTGCGCGGCTGGGTCGTGGCGGCGGGCACGCCGGTCCCAGCCGGCGTCGAGGCGCGCCCGCTCATCGAGGTCGTCTCGCCCGGGCCCCCGCCAGAGGTCGTCGAGCTGTGCCGGCTCGCCGCCCGGCGCTACGCCGGCCGGCTGCGCGCCTTCCTCGTCGCCGCCTCGCCCGAGCGGATCGTCCACCACCTCCCGCCGCCCGTCACCCCCCCGGCCCGGCCGCCCCAGCCGGGGCCGCTGGCCGACGCCGTCGGCCAGGCGCTCGCCCTCTCCGACGCCGTCGTGCGGCTGCCGCCGGCCGCCGAGCGCCAGCCGGTCGTCGAGGCGGTCCTGGCGGCGACGCCGGCGAGAGAGGGTGCCGGCCCGCTCGTCCTCGTCGAGTCCCGCGGCGACGCCGCCCGGCTCGCCGCCCGGCTCGAGCGCGCCGGCTGGCCGGTCGCCCGCTACCCCGAGGAGTGGGCGGCGGCCGCCACGCCCGGGCCGGTCGTCGTCGGCACCCGCAACGCCGCCTTCTCTCCGCGGCGACCGAGCGTCGTGGTCGTCCTCGACGCCCACTCGGAGTCCTACCGCTCCGAGCGGGCACCCACCTTCGACGCCCGCGTCGTCGCCGCCGAGCGGGCGGCAGCCGAGGGGTGCCCGGTGCTGTTCGTGACGCCCTGCCCGCCGCTCGAGCTGCTGGCGGGCCGCCGGCTCGTCACCCTCGGTCCGGCCGGGGAGCGGGCGGGCTGGGGGACGGTGTCGGTCCTCGACTCCCGGGAGGAGGACCCGGCAGAGCGGGGCTACCCCTCCCTGCTCGTCTCCTGGCTGCGCCAGGCGGCCACGCCGGGCGGCCGCCCGGTCGTCTGCGTCCTCGACCGCGTCGGGCGGGCGCGGCTGCTCACCTGCGGCGGCTGCCGGGAGGTGCAGCGCTGCGACCGCTGCGGCGCCGCCCTCGTCCAGCTCGAGCGACCGGCGCCCCGCCAGGTGGGGGACCTCTCCTGCCCCCGCTGCCGGGCGACGCGGCCGGCGATCTGCGCCTCCTGCGGCTCGGCGCGCCTTCGCCTCGCGAGGGCCGGGGTGTCCCGGGCGCGAGAGCAGCTGGCGGCCGTCACGGGCCTCGAGGTCGGCGAGGTGAGCGGCCGGCGGGCCGAGGTCCCCCCGACGCCGGTGCTCATCGGCACCCAGGCGGTCCTCCACCGGGTCCGGGCCGCCTCGCTCGTGGCCTTCCTCGACTTCGACCAGGAGCTGCTCGCCCCCCGCTTCAGGGCGGCCGAGCAGGCGCTCAGCCTCCTCGCCCGCTCCGTCCGCCTGCTCGGCGGCCGCGGCGCCGGACGGGTCGTCATCCGCACGAGCCTGCCCGACCACGAGGTCGTGCGGGCCGCCCGGACGGGCGACCCGGGCCTCGTCGAGGCGGCCGAGCGCGAGCGCCGCCTCCTGCTCGGCCTGCCACCCTGGTCGGCGATGGCCCGCCTCTCGGGCCCGGGCGCGCCCGAGCTCGTCGCCCGGCTCGGGCCGGGGGTCACGGCGGCGAGGGTGGACGGCTCGGTCGTCGTCAGCGCCCCCGACCACGAGGTGCTGGCGGCCTCCCTCGACCGCCTGCGGGCAGGGGAGCCGAACGGCTGGGCGGACCTCGACGTCCGGGTGGAGGTCGACCCCGTCGACCTGTGACCACCACGCCGGCGCCGGGCCGGCCCCACCTGCTAGCATGTCGTGGTCAGCACGTGCTGGCACCTTGTCGCGAACGGCGCGGCAAGACCCGTTGCTTCCCGAGTCAGGTCAGAGCGACCGGCCGGTACCAGAAGAAGGTCAGCTTTTCACGCATGCCCGACAAGACGGCAACGATCGCCGAGCATCGGCTCCACGAGACCGACACCGGGTCGCCGGAGGTCCAGGTCGCGCTCTTGACCGAGCGCATCAACCACCTGACCGAGCACCTGAAGGTGCACCGCGGTGACCACCACACCCGCCGTGGCCTCATGAAGCTCATCGGCCGCCGGCGTCGTCTGCTCGACTACGTGAAGGCGAACGACGTCGACCGGTACCGGGCCCTCATCGCCCGCCTCGGCATCCGGCGCTAACCAGGGTCGCGACACCCCGGGCGGCGCGGCCGCCCACGACATACCGGGGCGTCCGTGCCGATGCCAGGCGCGGTGTCCGAAGAGCCATCCGGCGCCAGCGGTTGTCAGCTGCCAGTCGCCGGATACCACGAAGGTGGTGTCCGACGACTGGGAACTGGCCGATGCCGGCGCCTCGACAAAGGAGTGCCATGGCTGACGCCATCACCGTCTCGGCTCCCGTGAGCGGGACCGACAAGACCCTGTCCTTCGAGACCGGCAAGCTCGCCGGCCAGGCCGACGGGGCCGTCCTCGCCCGCCTCGGCGACACGATCGTCCTCGTCACCGCCACGGCGGCCCGCAAGGTGAGGGAGGGGACAGACTTCTTCCCCCTCACCGTCGACGTCGAGGAGCGCATGTACGCGGCGGGCAAGATCCCGGGCTCGTTCTTCCGCCGGGAGGGCCGGGCGACCGACCAGGCCATCCTGATCGACCGGCTCATCGACCGTCCGCTGCGCCCGTCGTTCCCCGAGGGCTTCCGCAACGAGGTCCACATCGTCGGCACCGTCTTCGGCGCCGACCTGCACAACCCCCACGACGTCCTCGCCATCAACGGCGCCTCGGCCGCCCTCATGTGCTCGGGCATCCCCTTCGACGGCCCGATCGGGGCGGTCCGGATCGCCTACACCACACAAGGCGTCTGGGTCGGGCACCCGACCTACCAGGAGGGCGACGACTCGACCTTCGAGCTCGTCGTCGCCGGCAGGGCGCTCGGCGAGGAGCCGGACGCCGAGATCGCCATCATGATGGTCGAGGCGGGGGGCACCGAGCGTGCCTGGCAGTACTACGCCGAGGGCGCCCCGAAGGTGACCGAGGAGGTCATCGCCGAGGGCCTCGAGGCCGCCAAGACCTGGATCCGGGAGTCGATCGAGCTGCAGCGCCAGCTCGTCTCGAAGGCCGGCAAGCCCGAGACGATGGCCTTCGAGCTCTTCGTCGACTACGCCGAGGAGGTCTTCTCCCGGGTGCAGGCGCTCGGCGCCGAGCTCATCGAGAAGGCGAACGCCGTCTCGGGCAAGGCCGAGCGCAACGCGGCGCTCGACGCCGCCGGCGAGCAGACCATGGCCGCCCTCGCCGAGGAGTTCCCCGAGCGGGAACGCGAGGTGAAGGCAGCGATCCGCTCGCTCACGAAGCAGATCGTCCGCCGGCGCATCGTCGAGGAGGGCGTCCGCATCGACGGGCGCGGCCCGAGCGACATCCGCCCGCTCTCGGCCGAGGTGGGCCTCATCCCGACGGCGCACGGCTCAGGGCTGTTCCAGCGGGGCGACACCCAGGTCCTCAACTTCACGACGCTCGGCATGCCGCGCATGAACCAGCTGCTCGACACGATCGGCATCGACGAGACCAAGCGCTATATGCACCACTACAACTTCCCGCCCTTCTCGACCGGTGAGACCGGCTTCATGCGGGGCCCGAAGCGCCGGGAGATCGGCCACGGCCTGCTCGCCGAGCGGGCGCTGCTGCCGGTCATCCCCCCCGAGGACGAGTTCCCCTACACGCTCCGGCTCGTCTCCGAGGTACTCTCCTCGAACGGCTCGACCTCGATGGCCTCGGTCTGCGGCTCGACGCTCTCGCTCATGGACGCCGGCGTCCCGATCAAGGCGCCGGTCGCCGGCATCGCGATGGGCCTCGTCTTCGCCGAGGGCAAGTACACGACCCTCACCGACATCCTCGGCGCCGAGGACGCCTTCGGCGACATGGACTTCAAGGTGGCCGGGACGGCCGACTTCGTGACGGCGCTCCAGCTCGACACGAAGATCGACGGCCTGCCGGCCGACGTCCTCGCCCGCGCACTCACCCAGGCCCGGGACGCACGGCACAAGATCCTCGAGGTCATGGCCGGCGCCATCGCCGCCCCCCGCGCCGAGGTCGGCGAGCACGTCCCGAAGATCATCAGCTTCGAGGTGCCCCTCGACAAGATCGGCGAGATCATCGGCCCGAAGGGCAAGGTCATCAACACCATGCAGCAGGAGACCGGCGCCGACATCGCCGTCGACGACGACGGCGTGGTCGGCACCGTCACGATCGGGGCGAAAGAGCGCGCCGCCGTCGACGAGGCCCGCCGCCGCATCGAGCTCATCCTCGAGCCGCCGACGCCGGAGGTGGGCGCCACCTACGCCGGCAAGGTCGTGAACATCACGAAGTTCGGCGCCTTCGTCAACATCCTGCCGGGGCGTGACGGCCTCGTCCACATCTCCCGCCTCGGTCAGGGCAGGAGGATCGAGCGGGTGGAGGACGTCCTCGAGCTCGGCCAGGAGCTCGAGGTGCGGGTCGACGACATCGACCCCCAGGGCAAGGTGTCGCTCTCGCTCGCCGGCGTCGGGACCGCCGGTGCCGGCGAGGGCGAGGCGCCGAGCGGGGGCACGGGCGGCATCCGCCGGGCCTCCTTCGAGGACGAGTTCGACGCCGAGGTGGCCGCCACCTACGGGGACCTCGGCCCGGGCGAGGCCGGCGAGGCCCGGCCCCCCTCGGGCAACCGCCGCCCGGGCCGCCGCGACGGCGGCGACGGCGGTCCCCGCCGCCGCCCGCGGGGCAACCGCTGAGCTCGATCCGGATCTCGGGGCTCTCCTCGGGCATCCGCCTCGTCACCGAGGCGATGCCCGAGGTCGCCTCGGTGAGCGTCGGCGTCTGGGTCGGCACGGGCTCGCGGGACGAGACCGAGGCCGAGGCCGGCATCTCGCACTTCCTCGAGCACCTCTTGTTCAAGGGGACCGAGGCGCGCTCGGCCCGTGAGATCGCCGAGGCGATCGACGCCGTCGGCGGCGACATGAACGCCTACACCACCAAGGAGTACACGACCTTCTACGTGCGGCTCCTCGCCGAGCACCTCGATCTCGGCCTCGACATCCTCTGCGACATCCTCTCCGAGCCGGCCTTCCGCCCGTCCGAGGTGGACGCCGAGCGCCAGGTGATCCTCGAAGAGGTGCTCATGCACCTCGACGAGCCGGCCGACGTCGTCCAGGAGCGCTTCGCAGGCGCCATGTTCCCCGGTCACCCGCTCGGCCGCGAGGTGCTCGGCATCCCCGAGGTCGTGAAGAGCGTCGGCGTGGAGGCGATCTCCTCCTTCTTCGAGCGCCACTACCGGCCCGCCAACATGGTGGTGGCCGCCGCCGGCGACCTCGACCACGACGCCGTGGCCGCCGGCATCGAGGCCCGCTTCGCCGGCCGGACGGGCGGGACGCCGCCGGGGCGGACGGCCCCGGGTGAGACCGACGCCAGCCGGCTCGTCGAGCGCCAGGACACCGAGCAGGCCAACCTCGTCTACGGGGTGCGGGCGCCGAGACGCCGTGCCCCCGAGCGCTTCGCCCTCGCCGCCCTCAACCACGTCCTCGGGGGCGGCCTCTCGAGCCGCCTCTTCCAGGAGGTGCGGGAGGAGCGGGGCCTCGCCTACTCGATCGGATCGGACCGGGTCGCCTACGACGACGCCGGCATGCTGGCGGTGTCGGTCGGCACCTCCCCCGACAACGCCCGCGAGGTGCTCGAGCTCATCGAGAAGCAGTTCGACGTCATGGCCGAGAGCGGGGTGACGGCGCGCGAGCTCGAGGTGGCCAAGGGCCACCTGCGGGCGGACCTGCTCCTGTCCCTCGAGGACTCCGGCGCCCGCATGTCCCGGATCGGGGCGAGCCTGCTGCTGCACGGAGCCGTGCTCACCATCGACGAGCTTCTCGGGCGCATCGACGCCGTCAGCCTCGACGCCGTCGGCGAGGCGGCCGCCGGCGTGCTCTCCTCGCCCCGGGTGCTCGCCGTCGTCGGGCCCTTCGCCCCCGACGACTTCACCGGGTAGGTGCCGCCGGCCGGTCCCCGGACGCCCCGTCCGGGGCCGGGTACCGTGGGGACCATGACGAGGGTGGCCGTCTTCGGGGCGGCGGGCCGGATGGGAGCCGCCGTCTGCGCGGCGGTGGGGGCTGCCGACGACCTCGATCTCGTGGCGGCGGTCGACCCCGCCACGGCCGGCCGGCACCTCGGGGACGTGGCGGCCGCCGCCGGCGCCCGGCTCGCCGGGCGGGCGTCGCTCGTCGAGGTGGCGGCGCACCCCGAGGACCTGGCGGGCGCAGGCGTCGAGGTGGCGGTCGACTTCACCGTCGCCGGGGCGGCGCGGGAGAACCTCGCCTGGTGCGCCGCCCACGACGTCCACGCCGTCTCGGGCACGACCGGCCTCGAGGAGGCGGACCGCGCCGAGCTGGCCCGGCTGTTCAGCGGAAGGGCACACTGCGTGCTCGCCCCGAACTTCTCCATCGGCGCCGTCCTCATGATGCGCTGCGCCGAGCAGTGCGCCCCCTACTTCGACGGCGTCGAGCTGATCGAGCTCCACCACGACCGCAAGCGGGACGCCCCCTCGGGCACCGCGCTCGAGACCGCCCGGCGGATCGAGGCGGCCCGGGCAGCGCGCTCGGCCGCCGCACTCTCGGCGGACCCGACCGAGAAGCTCACCCTGGAGCACACCCGGGGCGGCGTCACCGCCGGGGGGGTCCGCGTCCACTCGGTCCGCCTGCCCGGGCTCGTCGCCCATCAGGAGGTGCTCTTCGGCTCGCCGGGCGAGACGCTCACGATCCGCCACGACTCGACCGACCGGGCGTCGTTCATGCCCGGCGTCCTGCTCGCCGTCCGGCGGGTCGGCTCGCTCCCGGGGCTCACGACGGGGCTCGAGGCGCTCCTCGGCCTCTGAGAGGACGTCGTGGCAGAGGACGTCCGCACCCGGCTGCTCGAGGGCACCTACCGCTGCATCGCCGACAAGGGCGTCGCCGCCACCTCGCTCGAGGACGCCGCCCGGGCAGCCGGTGTCTCGAGGGCGACCCTCTACCGCTACTTCCCCGGAGGGCGCGACGAGCTGGTTGGCGCCGTCATCACCTACGAGACCCTCCGCTTCTTCCAGAACCTCGCCCATGCCGTGGCCGCCGCCCCCGACCTCGAGACGCTGCTCGTCGAGGGCATCGTCGTCGCCCACCGCTCGATCGAGGCGCACGCCGTCCTGCAGAAGATCCTCGAGACCGAGCCCGAGCGGCTGCTGGCCCAGCTCTCGCTCGAGTCGGCCGGGCTGATCGGCCTGCTCGCCGCCTTCTTCGAGGGGCGCTTTTCCGGCCACCGCCTCCGCCACGGGGTCGAGCCGGCGGCGGCGGCCGAGTACGTCGCCCGGCTGGCGCTCTCCTTCATCGGCTCGCCGGGAGGCTGGGACCTGGCCGACCCCCTCCAGGTGCGAGAGCTCGTGGCGAGCGAGTTCCTGGCCGGGCTGCTGCCGGCCGACCATGCCGGCTCCGAGCCGACCGCCAGCCCGGGGAGTTTGACACTGAGACAGATTTCGACGTAGTGTCTCACGGTGGGCTACGCCCTCGTGGACCGCGCACACTCCGGCTCCAGTCTGCCGGCAGCCGTGCACGACCCAGCTCTCGGGCCCGGAGCCGCTGCTGACGGCTGTCCCCCCTCGCCGCACCAGCGCGACTCCAGGGCCCGGGTACTCGCAGCCGCCCTCTCCTGCGTCGAGCGCTT
>JAJZZB010000041.1 GCA_021797795.1 Actinomycetes bacterium
CCTGCCCCTGCTGCTCGAGGAGGGACGCGTGCTGGCGGCCGCCCGGCGCACGAGGCGACCGGAGCGCCTGCGGGGCACCGAGGAGCGCCTGCGGGCGCTCGAGGAGATCCTCTTCGCCGCCCTGTCGAGCGCGCTGCGCCGCTCCCGCGAGCTCGCCGAGGCGATCGAGGCCCGCGGCGGGATCGCCAGCCCGCCGGTCGACACCCACCCCGTCGGGGCCGTCGACGCCACCGTGATCGGGACCTGCGTGCTGGCGGTGGTGGCGATGGCGCTGTCTCGCTGAGGACGGGCGCGCCTAGGCTTCGGTCACCTGTGCACGGGGCGTTCGGGACTGGAGAGGCCGGTCCACGAAACCTGCCCGTGCGAGGTCGAGGCCTCACCGGCCGGAGCCAGGTGAGGATGGAGCTGAAGGAGGTCACCGGACGGCTGAGCCTGTTGCTTCGGGGATGCAGCGGCTGCTTGCGCATCGGCAGCGCCGCCGACAAGTTCGTCGAGATGGACCGCTACGTGACGTGGCGGCTGAAGCGCTCGTGTGTCATCAAGCGTGGCCGCAAGCTACGGGCGGGTCAGGCGGACCGTTGCGCCAGCGCCTGGTTCCACGACCGGGGACCGCACAAGCTCGTGGGCACCATCTGGCACCCGAAGGCAGCCTGACCATGCCCAGACAGACCGTCGGTGAGCTGTGTGCGGGAGAACCGCACCTAGGGATCGGGAGGGGGATGGGGAACCGGGCCGTCATGGCACCGCGGCCCTGATCGACCGATGGAGCGGCACTCGGTGCAGGCCCGTCTGACGGAGGTTCACGAGCGGCTCGTGAAGGCCCGCCAGGAGGTCGCGATCCTGGAGGAGCAGATGCTCGTGTTCGCCGAGACGGCCGAGGACGCCCGCATCCGGGCGCTCGTCGCCGAGACCCCGCTCGCGAGCAAGGACTGGCACGAGGCCCGCCGCCACGAGGAGGCGATGCAGCGCGGCCTCGCCTCGGCCCGGGAGCGAGTCGCCGAGCTCGAGCGTGCGCAGGACGAGCTGCTCTCAAAGCTCGTAGTCTGATCGGGCCCGGTCCGACCGGGCAGTGTCGCAGCGGCGTCGCCGAGAGAAGGAGCACCGAGAGTGGCCAGGACCGTCGTCATCGCCGAGGACGAAGCGATCGTCCGACTCGACCTCAGGGAGATCCTCGAGGAGAACGGGTTCGAGGTCGTCGGTGAGACGGGACGGGGCGACGAGGCCGTCGCGCTCGCCAAGGAGCACGAACCGGATCTCGCCATCCTCGACATCAAGATGCCGGGTCTCGACGGCCTGTCCGCCGCCAGGGAGATCAACGCCTCGCGGCGCTCGGCCGTGCTCATCCTCACCGCCTTCAGCCAGCGCAACCTGATCGAGGAGGCGCGCGACGCCGGGGCGCTCGCCTACCTCGTGAAGCCCTTCCAGCAGGAGGAGCTCATGCCGGCGATCGAGGTCGCCCTCGGCCGCTTCGCCGAGATGCAGGCGCTCGAGGCGGAGAACGCCTCGCTGAGCGACGACAAGCGCAGCCTCGAGGAGCAGCTCGAGACGCGGCGCTGGGTCGACCGGGCCAAGGGCAAGCTCATGGACGATCATCAGCTGTCGGAGGCCGACGCCTTCTCGTTCATCCAGCAGAGCGCCATGAACCGCCGGACGACGATGCGCGAGGTGGCCAAGGAGGTCGTCGACGGCACTCTCGCCCCCGGCGCCGCCTGAGCCGCCCGGCTCGCGGTCTCAGGCCCGGGAGGGGGCGACCGCCTGGACGACGTAGAGCTGGTGGGTGATCGCCGGGCCGAGCGCCACCGAGGCGCCGGCGATCTCGAGGGTGAGAGTCCCGTCGGGCGCCTTGGCGAGCACCGTGGCGCTGACGCCGGGGAGGAAGCCGGAGTCGCTCAGGTACTGCAGCGAGCCGGCGTCCACCTCCACCTGCTCGGTGATGCGGGCGAGGCGGATCGCCTCGCCGGGCTCGGCCTCGGCGAGCGGTCGCTGCAGCTCCGCCACGGGCGGCGATCCCGGGATGGGGTTGCCGTGCGGGCAGGTCGACGGGTTGCCGAGGATCTCGACGAAACGGGCCTCCACCTCGTCGGAGATGACGTGCTCCCACCGGCCGGCCTCGACGTGGGCCCTCGCCCAGGGGAGCCCGACGACGTCGACGAGGAAGCGCTCTGCCAGGCGGTGCTTGCGGACGACGCTCTCGGCCCTCGCCCGTCCCTGGGCGGTGAGGGCGACGCCCCGCCCGGCCCGGGCGAGGTAGCCCTCGGCCTCGAGGCGGTGCACCATCTCCGAGACCGACTGGGGGCTGTGGCCGAGCCGCTCGACGAGGCGGGCCTGGATGACCGGGACGCCCTCCTCATCGAGGGCGTGGATGGTCTCGAGGTACTCCTCGAGGGGCGGGTGGAATCCGTCGGGCGGCACCGCGTCGATCGTACCTACCATGTCGTGGTGGCCCCCTACCTGCTCCTCGACGGGCACTCGCTCGCCTTCCGCGCCTGGTTCGCACTGCAGGACGCCAACCTCGTCACCTCCTCGGGCCAGGACACCCAGGCCGTCTACGGCTTCGCCGGGATGCTCGGGCGCCTGCTCGACGATCACTCGCCCGCCGGCATCGCCGTCGCCTTCGACCGGGCCGAGCCGACCTTTCGCGATGAGCTCGAGGCCGACTACAAGGCGGGACGGGCCCCCACCCCTGACACCTTGCACGAGCAGGTCAACCTGATCCGCCGGCTGGTCGAGCTGATGGGCATCCCGGTCGTCGAGCTCGCCGGCTACGAGGCCGACGACGTGCTCGCCACCCTCGCCACCCGGCTCGAAGCGGCCGGCGAGGACGTGATCGTCGTCACCGGCGACCGCGACGCCTACCAGCTCGTGAGCGACCCGCACGTGAAGGTGCTCTACAACCGGCGCGGGGTCACCGACTACGTCCTCTACGACGAGGCGGGCATCGAGGAGCGCACCGGCGTCCGCCCCGAGAAGTACCCGGTCCTGGCGGCGCTGCGGGGCGACCCGTCCGACAACCTGCCGGGCGTGCCGGGAGTCGGGGAGAAGACGGCTGCCAAGCTCGTCAACAGCTACGGCGACCTCGACACCCTCTTCTCGCACCTCGACGAGCTCTCGCCGAAGCTGCGCCAGTCCCTCGCGGAGAACGAGGAGCGAGTCCGGCGCAACTTCGCCCTGACGCCGCTCGTGCGGGACGCCCCGGTCGCCTGCGAGCTCGAGGACCTGCGCTTCGGCCGCTCGGACCGCGACGAGCTCGTCAACCTGTTCAACCTTCTCGAGATCCGGACACCGCGCGACAAGATCCTCTCGGCCCTCGACCGTCTCGAGGGCAGGATCGCGGCCCCGCCCCCCGAGGCCGCCCCGTCCCCGGCACCCCTGCGCATCGTGTCGGTGGAGGACCCCCTCGAGGCCAGCCGCCTGCTCGAGGGCCTGAACGACACCGACGGCGGGATCGCGCTCGAGCCCGAGTGGTCGGGCTCGCCCGGCCGGTCCGGGCTCGTCGGGCTGGCGCTCGTGCGGGCCGAGCCGCCCGGGGAGGGCGGCGAGCGCCAGGCCGTGTTCATCCCCGCCGGCCTGTTCGAGCCGCTCCGCCGCGGTCTCGAGGCCGTGCTCGGGCGCCGCCGCGGGCTCGAGCGCCTCGTCTGCTTCCGGGCCAAGGAGCTCATGCGGCACCTCATCCCCGAGGGCTTCGACCTGTCGGGCCTCGACCTCGACCTCGCCGTCGTCAGCTACCTCGCCGACCCGAGCGGGCCGCCGTCGAGGATCGAGGCCCTCGGCGCCGCCCAGGGGACGGCCGAGCCGGCCGCCACCCAGCTTGGCTTCGCCCTCGGTGGCGAGAGCGGCGGTCCCTCCCCGGCGGAGGCGGCCGCCGCCCGGGCGGCGCTGCTCGCCGACATGGCGCCGGCGGCCCGCCGCCAGCTCGCAGAGACGGGCGCCGAGGAGCTCTACTCGGCCGTGGAGCGGCCGCTCATCGGGGTGCTCGCCCGGATGGAGGTGGCCGGCATCGCGGTCGACCGGCGCCGCCTCGAGGAGATCAACGGCGAGCTCACGACCGAGTCCGAGCGCCTCGAGGCCGAGGTGCAGCGGCTCGCCGGCGAGCCGTTCAAGGTGAACTCGACCCCGCAGCTGCGCCACGTCCTGTTCGAGGTCCTCGGGCTCACCCCGCAGAAGAAGACGAAGACCGGGTACTCGACCGACGCCCAGAGCCTCGAGCGCCTGCGAGACGCCCACCCCATCATCGAGGCGCTGCTCGCCTACCGGGAGGTCGAGAAGCTGCGCTCGACCTACGGGACCGGGCTGCTCTCCGAGGTGGCCGCGGACGGCAGGATCCACGCCTCGTTCAACCAGACCGTCGCCCGGACCGGCCGTCTCTCCTCGGACCAGCCGAACCTGCACAACATCCCGGTCCGCTCCGAGCTCGGGCGCCAGTTCCGGGAGGCGTTCGTCCCGGCCGCCGGCTTCGAGCTGCTCGTGGCCGACTACGACCAGATCGAGCTGCGGGTGATCGCCCACCTCGCCGAGGACCCGGGCCTGATTGAGGCGTTCACGACCGGGGTCGACATCCACTCGGCCACCGCGCAGCGGATCTTCGGCGTCGACGCCAAGGCAGTCACCCCGGCGATGAGGGCGCGGGCGAAGATGGTCTCCTACGGCCTCGCCTACGGGATGGAGGCCTACGGCCTCTCCCAACGCCTCGCCATCCCCGTGGAGGAGGCAGCCGCCATCTTGAGCCAGTACTTCACCGCCTTCCCCAACGTGAGGGCCTACATGAGCCGCGCCGTCGCCGACGCGAGGGCGCGGGGCTACACCGAGACGCTCTTCGGGCGCCGCCGGTACCTGCCCGATCTCGCCTCCTCGAACTTCCAGGTGCGCCAGGCCGCCGAGCGCCAGGCGATGAACGCCGGGATCCAGGGCCTCGCTGCCGACATCTTCAAGGTGGCCCTCGTCCGCCTCGACGCCGCCCTGGCCGAGCGCGCTCTGTCCAGCCGCATCGTCCTGCAGGTCCACGACGAGATCATCGTCGAGAGCGCGCTCGCAGAAGCGGCCGAGGTGGCGGCCCTCACCGAGGAGGTGATGCGCTCGGCCGCCGACCTCTCGGTGCCGCTCGCCGTCCACGTGGCGAGCGGGTCGAGCTGGGCGGCCGCCAAGGAGGGGGGCGCCCGGCTCGAGGCGGACGAGGAGGCCGAGCTGGCCCTGCTCGCCGACGACATCGGGGCCGGCTGAACGGAGCTTCCCCCAGGTGGTATAGCCTTTCACCTCGGAGCGGTGCGACCCGGCGGGCTCGTCCTCGCCCCGTTTCTCCGACCCGTCAACTGTCCATCTCCCGCCATGCCCGGCGGCCTAGTGCCAATCAGAGAGCGACCCGACCAGATGTCCCTCACGACCCCCGCCCCGTCCGCCTCCGGAGAGCCGCAGCCCTTCGGCTCCTTCGATGCCATGGGGACCTACATCCCGGTCCAGATCACCGAGGACGACCTCGGGGACCTCTCCCTCGAGGAGGCTATCGACCGCACCATCCACCCCTTCGACGACGGGGACATCGTGAAGGGGACGGTCGTGAAGATCGACAAGGACGAGGTCCTGCTCGACATCGGCTTCAAGTCCGAGGGCGTCATCCCGGCGCGGGAGCTCTCGATCCGCCACGACCTCGACCCCCATGAGGTGGTCGCGCTCGGCGAGGAGATCGAAGCCCTTGTCCTCCAGAAGGAGGACAAGGAGGGCCGCCTCATCATGTCGAAGAAGCGGGCCCAGTACGAGCGTGCCTGGGGCGACATCGAGCGGATCAAGGAGTCGAACGGCATCGTGAAGGGGCCGGTCATCGAGGTGGTGAAGGGCGGCCTCATCCTCGACATCGGCCTTCGCGGCTTCCTGCCCGCCTCGCTCGTCGAGCTCCGCCGGGTGCGGGACCTGCAGCCCTACATCGGCCGGGCGCTCGAGGCGAAGATCATCGAGCTCGACAAGAACCGCAACAACGTCGTGCTTTCCCGCCGCGCCTGGCTCGAGGAGACCCAGCGCGAGCAGCGCGGCGAGTTCCTCGTCAACCTGAAGCCCGGCGAGGTCCGAAAGGGCGTGGTCTCGTCCGTCGTCAACTTCGGCGCATTCGTCGACCTCGGCGGGATGGACGGCCTCGTGCACGTCTCCGAGCTCTCCTGGAAGCACGTCGACCATCCCTCCTCGGTCGTCTCCGTCGGCGACGAGGTCACCGTCCAGGTGCTCGACGTCGACCTCGACAAGGAGCGGATCTCGCTCTCGCTCAAGGCCACCCAGGTCGACCCGTGGCAGGAATTCGCGACCAACCACCGCATGGGCGAGCTGGTATACGGCCGCATCACCAAGCTCGTCCCCTTCGGCGCCTTCGTCCAGGTCGGCGACGGGATCGAGGGGCTCGTGCACATCTCGGAGATGGCCGCCCACCACGTCGACCTGCCCGAGCAGGTGGTCACTCCGGGTGAGGAGCTCTGGGTGAAGATCATTGACATCGACCTCCAGCGCCGCCGGATCAGCCTCTCGATCAAGCAGGCCGCCGAGGGTGGAATCGTCGCCGAGGAGTACCAGGAGGCCTTCGGCGAGCACGCCTACGACGAGCACGGGAACTACATCGGCTACGACTACTCGACGGAGTTCACCCCCGAGACCGAGGCACAGGCCGCATGGGCGGACTACCAGCCCGAGGCTGCGGCTCCAGCCGACGAGGCCGGGAGCGAGGCTGCGGCCCCAGCCGACGAGGCCGGCAGCGAGGCTGCGGCTCCAGCCGACGAGGCCGGCAGCGAGGCTGCGGCCGAGGAGTAGAAGCGGGCGGGGCGCCGAGCCGCGCCCCGCTCAGTTCGTGATGGCCGTCGCTTCCGTCGACGCCGGTGCGCCGAGCGGGAAGTGGCAGGCGACGAAGTGTCCCTCGCCGATCTGGCGCATGGAGGGCTCCTGCACGCCGCAGATCTCGCTCGCCCGCGGGCAGCGGGTGCGGTAGCGGCAGCCCGAGGGCGGCGTCACCGAGGACGGCATCTCGGTCTGCGACTCCCGCTCCTCCTCGTCGAGGACCGGGGCGGCCGATGTGCCCGCCCGAGAGAGCGCTCGGGAGGAGATGACGCTCGCCATGAGCAGGGCCCTCGTGTACGGGTGGGCGGGGGAGGCATAGAGCGTCTCGGCGCCCGCCACCTCGCAGGTCTTGCCGAGGAACATGACGAGCACCCGGTCGCTCACGTTCTTCACGACGGCGAGGTCGTGGGAGATGAAGATCATGGTGAGCCCGTAGCGCCGCTTCATGTCCTCGAGCAGGTTCAGGATCTGCGCCTGCACCGAGACGTCGAGGGCCGAGACGGGCTCGTCGCAGATGAGGACCCGCGGGTTCAACATGAGTGCCCGGGCGATGGAGATCCGCTGGCACTGGCCGATCGAGAACTCGTACGGACGGCGCCAGGAGACCGTGTCGTAGTCCATGTTGACCTCGGACAGCATGAGCCGGGCACGCTCCACCCGGTCCTCCTCGGAGCCGACGTCCCAGATGGCGAGGGGCTCGAGGACGAGCTCGGAGACGGTGCGCCGGGGGTAGAGCGAGGAGATCGGGTCCTGGAAGATCACCTGCAGCTTCGTGCGGACCTGGCGCATCTCCTCGCCCGAGAGCCCGGTGAGGTCGACTCCCTCGAACAGGACCCGGCCCGAGGTCGGCCTCGGCAGCTGCAGGATCGCCCGTCCCGTCGTCGACTTGCCGCAGCCGGACTCGCCGACGATGCCGACCGTCTCGCCCGGGTAGACGTCGAAGCTCACGTCCGAGACGGCGTGCACCTTCTGACCCTTCGGCGCCGGGAAGTCGACGACGAGGTTCTCGACGCGGATGAGGGACTCATCCGCGTCCCTCAGATGTGCGGTGCCGCTGCCGGCCACGTCAGACCACCCCCACGGCCCCGGGCGCGCCGACGGCCTGATTCTCTTGAAGGGCCCGGGTGCCTTCGGGCGACCCGACGGGATACCAGCACGCGTACCAGTGACGCGGCACGTCTGCCGCCCGAAGCGGCGGCTCCTCTTCCCGGCAGCGCTCTTGGACATAGGGGCAGCGCGGGGCGAACCGGCAGCCCTTCGGCAGGTCCGCCGGGTTCGGCGGGTTGCCGGGGATCGTGTGCAGCCGGGTGTGGCTCGGGTTCGACAGGCGGGGGGCGGACTTGAGCAGCGCCTCGGTGTAGGGCATGCGCATGTCCCGGAACAGCACGCTCGTCGGCGCCTGCTCGACGATCTGGCCGGCGTACATCACGATGACCTCGTCGGAGCGGCCGGTCACGACGCCGAGGTCGTGGGTGATGAGGATCACCGACATGTAGCGCTCCTGCTGGAGCCGGTGGATGAGGTCGAGGATCTGTGCCGAGACGGTGACGTCCAGCCCCGTCGTCGGCTCGTCGGCGAGCAGCAGCTTCGGGCCGCAGGCGATGGCTGCCGCGATCACGATCCGCTGGCACATGCCGCCCGAGAACTGGTGCGGGTACCACCGCATCCGATGCTCGGGCTCGGGGATGCCGACGGAGCGCAGCAGCGAGATGGCGGTCTGCTTGGCGTCCTGGCGGCTCATGGCGAGGTGGTAGCGGAGGGACTCGGTGATCTGGCGCCCGATCCGCACGACCGGGTTGAGCGAGGTCATCGGGTCCTGGAAGACCATCGAGACCTGGGCGCCCCACAGGCCCCGGAGCTCGGCCTCGCTGGCGCTCGTCATGTCGACGTCGCCGAAGCGGACTCGGCCCTCGCGCACGACGTTGTGAGGCGGGAGCAGGCCCATGATCGAGCGGGAGAGCACGGTCTTGCCCGACCCCGACTCGCCGACGATGGCGAGCGTCCGTCCACGCTCGAGGTCGAAGGAGACCCCGTCGACGGACCTGACGACGCCGTTGCGGGTCCGGAAGTGGGTCTTCAGCCCCTCCACCTCGAGAAGAGCGCGGTCGTCGAGGTCGTCGATCTCCCTCACGTGGCGGGCGCGGGTCACAGGACTCCCTCCCGGACGTCGAGGGTCGCCCGCAGCCGGTCGCCGATGAAGTTGATGGCGAGGATGAACGAGAACATCGCCACCGCCGGTGAGATGAGCAGGCTGACGTCATTCGGCATGGAGCTCGTGCCGAGGGCGATCATGTTGCCCCACGTCGGCGTCGGCGGGGGGACCGACTGGCCGAGGTACGAGAGCGCCCCCTCGCCGACGATGGCGAGGGCGACCCCGATCAGGTTGTAGGTGATGGTCGAGGGGATGATGTCGGGGACGAGGATCTTCCAGAGGATGCGGCTGCGCTTCGAGCCGAGCGCCTGGGCGGCGAGCACGTACTCGCGCTGGCTGTACTCGATCGTGGCCGCCCGCACCACCCTGAACAAAAGCGGCCAGGCGACGATGGCGATGATGAGGACGATGTCCCACTCGGAGTTGCCGAGGTAGGCCACGATCGCCAGCCCGAGCACGAGGGAGGGGAAGGACAGAAAGACGTTCGCCACGACGCCGAGGACGCGGTCGAAGGTTCCCCGGAAGTAGCCGGCGAGCAGACCGAGCGGACCTCCGACGACGAAGGAGAGGGCGATCGAGGCGAACCCGACGACGAGGGAGACCCGTGAGCCGTATATGACCCTCGAGAGGATGTCCCGGTCGGCGGTGTCGCAGCCGAGCAGGTGGGCGCTCGACAGGCCGGGGTTGAGCAGGCAGCTCGTCGCCTGGATGCGGTAGGGGGACTGCAGCGGGAGCACGCCGGCGAAGATCGCCAGCAGGATCCAGAGCACCACCACGCCGACGGCGACCCAGAAGCCCCACCCGAGGCTCTGGTACCACTTGCGACTCGCTGTCGACGACCGCTCCGGAGGCGCCGCGAGGCCGATGAGGGCGGGGATGGCGGCCTCGCCGACCGCGGCGCTGGCCGCCGGCATCTCGAAGGGCTCGTCAGACTTGAGGTCGGTCAGCCCGAGGACGTCCTGAGCGATGAGGTCGGAGTCCGGCGGTTCTGGCCCGGCGCTCCCTCGGATGGATGCCGGAGTCCCGGAAGTCGATGCAGACGTTGAGGAAGGTGTAGACGACGGCGACGATGATCGTGATGACCTGCACGGTCGGCAGGTCGGCCTTCTGGACGGCGTAGACGAGCTGGAAGCCGAGGCCTGTGAGCCCGAAGACCTGCTCCACGATGATCGCCCCGACGATGAGGGAGCCGATCTGGACGCCGCCGACCGTCATGACGGTGAAGGTGGAGGGCCGCAGGGCGTGGCGGAAAAGGATCCGCCACGTCGTGAGCCCCTTCGCCCGTGCCATGACGATGAAGTCCTCCTCGAGCGTGGCGATCATGTCGGCCCGCAGGAGGCGCTGGTAGACGGCGATCGACCCGATGGCGAGGGTGAGCGACGGGAGGAACATCGTGTAGAGGTTCGAGAACGGGTCGGCCCCGAAGGAGGCGAGGGTCGCCCCGGCACCGGGGAACCACTGCAGCTGGGTGGTGAAGAAGTAGCGCAGCAACGGTCCGAGGATGAACGCCGGGAGGGACAAGGTGGCGATGGAGACCGTCGTCGAGAGCCGGTCGAAGACCTTGTTCGGTCGGAGCGCGCTCCACATGGCCATCGGGACGGCGACCACCACGGCGATCACCTGGGAGAAGATCACGAGCTCGAGGGTGATCGGGTAGGAGGTCTTGAGCAGTGTGGTGATCGGCTCGGGGGGCGCCTGGGAGAAGCCGAGGGTGCCCGAGAAGAGGTTCCCGAGCCAGTGGAAGTAGCGGGCGAAGAAGCCGTGGTTCAGATAGAGGATCGCCGCCTCGTGGTGCAGGCAGGCGGGCCCCGCCGTCCCGCAGATGACGGCCGCCTCGCTGCCCGGCAGCTTCGAGGTGAAAAAGAACGTCACAAAGGTGACAAGGAGGAGCGTGACGGCGAATTCAAGAACGCGCCGAACCAAGACCTTGGCCAACGGGACCCCCTTCCAGCCTGTCGATGCTAGTTCGTGAGCGCGAGCTCATGCACGAGAAACGCCCCGTTGTCGAAGCCGATGCTCTTGACGCCGCCCGGCAGGATCTGCCCCGTGACGCCCACCACGTCTGCGGCCGCCACCGCCGCCCAGTAGGTCTTCCCGAGCCACAGGTAGGGGAGATCCTCGGCCAGATACCTCGAAACGTCCTGATACGCCTGCACACGCTCTTGGATATCGGTCGATTCCCTCCCGGTGTTGAGCGCGCGTTGGATCCGGCGGTCGCGGTTGCGGGCCATGTTGAGCGAGACGGACCCGACCTTGGCGTAGGTGTCGGTCGACCACCAGATGTAGTTCTGGTCCGGATCGGTGGCCCCGAACTGCTCGAAGGTGCAGGCCTGGTAGGTCCCGACCACGGCGTCGGTGAGGAACGCGGTGAAGTCCTGCTGGACCACAGAGGTCCGCACTCCGACGTTCTCCCACTGCTGCTGGAGGATCTGCACGACCTCGGCGTAGTCCCCTCCGGCGATCGTGGAGAGCTTGACCGCAGGCGCGCTGCCCGTCTTCTTCCGGTACTCCTCGACGAGTCGCCGGGCGCCCTTCGGGTCGAAGCCGGGGTAGCCGGAGGCCGCGTACCAGATCTCGCCCGGGACGAACGGCCCCGAGATGATCTCGGTGAGCCCCTGGCCGTAGGTCTCCCTCAGCACGGTCCGGTTGGTCGCCCGGGCGAGCGCCTGGCGGACGAGGAGGTCGTCGAGCGGCGGCGAGTCCAGGTTGAGCATGATGAAGTCGACGTCGGGCTCTGCCCGCGGAGCCGGCTCGCCGAGGATCACCTGGAACCTGCCGTTGCCGAAGAAGGGTTTGATGTTCTGGGGCGCCTGGCAGTGCATGAGGTCGATGGTCCCCGAGACGAGGGCGTCCTCCCGCTCGGCGTTGTCGGGGATCGGCTTGAAGTAGAGGGCGTCGAGGTAGGGGTAGCCGGGTTGCCAGTAGCGCGGGTTCGCCCTGGTCGACAACTCGGTGTTCGGCACCCACTGCTCGAACAGGAATGGCCCGGTGCCGATGGGATGCAGGGCCCCCTCGTCCTGCGAGCGGAGCATCGCCGGCGCGCAGATGTAGCCGATCTGGCCGGCGAGATAGCTCGGGAAGGCGGTCCAGGGTTGGCTGAGGGTGATCCGCACCGTCATGGCACCCACGGCTTGGATCTTCTCGACGGACTTCAGCGTGGCGCTCGTCACGAGGCCGCTGCGCACCGCCTCGAGGCTGTTGACGACGGCGGCGGCGTCACAGGCCTCCCCGTTGTGGAACTCGACGCCGGGGCGCAGCTCGAAGGTCCAGACACTGTGGTCGGGGCTCGGCGAGAAGGACTTCGCCAGGTAGGGGTGGGGCCTGCCGTCGGCGCCGATCTGGACGAGCGTGTCGAACAGGGCGTTGCCGTAGAGATAGCCGGTCGCGTCCCAGCGGGCCGTCGGCGGGGAGAGCCCGTTCACCTCGCTCCAGGTTCCGATCGTGACGGCGCCGCCTCGGCGCGCCGGCCGGTGGTCGGTGACCCCGGAGGGACCGGGCGAGCTCGTGGTCGGGCCCGTGCCGGCGGCGGCCGAGCCGCAGGCGGCGAGCAGGCTCCCCCCACCTGCGGCCGTCGCCAGGGCGAACCCGCCCCCGGCACCCGCCTTGAGGATGGTCCGCCGACCGTAGGTCCTCGACACGTCCCCTCCTTGCGGCGAGGCGCTGCCGGCGCCCCGCCCCGCCGCACCCCGCCGGCGGGGTGTCACCGGTCGAGCCACACCTCGGTCGGCCAGACGATGCCCGAGAGCATCGTGAGGCCCCGCTGTCCCGCCGGCGACGTCGGGTTGTTCCAGTTCATCACCTTCTTCTCGGCGGCGACGTACCAGACGTCACGGGCGAAGTAGATGTAGGGCAGGTCGACCGCCAGCCGGTGGTCCACCTCCTCGTAGGCGCTCGTCTGGACGCCCGGGTCGGAGGACTGGCGGGCTCGGTCGAGGGCGGCCTGGATCTTGTCGTCGTAGTTGCGGGCGAAGTTGATAGGCCCGCCCGACTTCGCCCAGAAGATGTAGTTGAGATCGGGGTTGACACTGGCGAACTGCCGCCAGGAGAAGATCTGGTAGCCGCCCTGGAGGGCGTCGGTGATGAGCTGTGCCTGCTGGACCGTGGCGACCTTCACCTGGAAGCCGACGGTCTCCCACATCTGCTGGATGATCGAGGCGTCGGTGACCGAGGTGTTGCTGGCGGTCGTCGTGAACTGGATCGACGGCGCCTTCCCGCCGTGGTCCGCCATCCAGGACTTGATGAGGGACTTCGCCTTCTTCGGGTCGTAGGTCGGGTAGCCGGTATCCGAGGCGTACGGGCTCGGGGGTGGGAAGACGCCGTTCGTCGGCTTGGCGATGTTGCGCCCGATGACCTGGAGGTACTCCCCCTGGTTGGTGCCGTAGGCGAGTGCCTGGCGGAGACGGATGTCCTTCAAGAGGGGATCGGCGCAGTTGATCATGGCGAAGTCGATGTCCGGCTCGCCGACCGACAGCTCGTCGTCGCCGAGAGCCACCAGGCTCTTGTTGGCGCCGATCTCGAGGATGGTCGGGTCGTCGTCGGTGTGCATCATCTGGATCGTCCCGGTCTCGAGGTAGCTGTACCGGGTCGAGACGTTCGGCTGCGGCCGGAAGGTCCAGCTGTCGAGGTAGGGCAGCTGCTGGCCCCAACGGTCCTTGCGCCAGTAGCGCGGGTTCTTCGTGAGCGTGAAGAAGTTGCCGGGCTGCCAGTCCTTGTAGACGAAGGGGCCGGTGCCGACGGGGTGGGTGTTGAAGTTGGCCTCGCTCGCGAGGTACGCCTTCGGCGAGAACATGTAGGCGCACTGACCGCCGATGTAGCCCGCCAGCCAGTAGGCGAAGGGGACCCACGGCTTCAGCATGTGCATGACGATGCTGCGCGGCCCGACCTGGGTGACCGCGGCGTTGGGATTGCTCAGGTCCATGTAGCCGGCGAAGGCGAAGTTCGTGAGACCGGACTTGAGGAACTCGCGCATGCAGAACAGCAGTGCCTGGCCGTCGCAGGGGGTGCCGTCGTGGAACACGACGTTCGGGCGGACCGTGATCGTCCAGGCCGTGTAGGAGCTGTTCGGGGTGATGGACTCGGCGAGGTAGGGAGCCGGCGTCCCATCGGAGAGGATGATGGCGAGCGGGTCGAACACCGCTCGGGCGTAGCAGACGCCGGTCGAGTCGTAGTGGGCCTGGGTCGGGTCCATGCCCGTCTCCTCGGCCTCGGTCCCAAAGGCGACGGAGCCGCCCATCTTCGGCTTGGCGGTGCTGACGCCGATCACCTCGGCCTTGGACCGGGAGACGGTCGTGATGGTGGACGAGCCGCTGCCGCCGCAGGCCTCGAGAAGGCCGCCGCCCACTCCCGCCGCTCCGAGTGCTGCCGTGCCCCTGAGAAACGTACGACGGTCGAAGCTGGCCACGCCAGGCACCCCTCCCTCTCGATTGTGTCGGCGATATTACGCGCGAGTCATCGCCAGATGTGGACGGGAGGACACCCGACGGGCGGGGTCGGATCCGGCCGGCGTGCGCCGCCCCGGGGGCACCGGGGACGGGAGATACCATCGCCTCGTGCACCTTGACGATCCGCGGGTGCGGACTCCCGGGGTGCCGTCGGGCGGGGGGGTCGCCGCGGCGCTCACATCGAACAAAGCGCCCTCTCCCGATGACGCCGCGCGGTCGCGCCGGCTCGTCGTCTGGACCCGGGCTGGGGTCGTGCTCGTGCTGGTGGCCGGGGTCGCCCTGCGGTTCCTCACCCGCTCACCGCTCTGGCTGGACGAGGCCCTCACCGTCAACATCGCCTCCCACCCGCTCGGGGAGATCACCCATCTGCTGCGCCACGACGGCGCGCCGCCCCTCTACTACTTCATGCTCCACTTCTGGATGGGCCTGTTCGGGACCGGCGACGTGGCCACCCGCTCGCTCGCCGGGGTGTGCGGCGTCGTCAATCTCCCGATCGCCTGGCTCACCGGGTACCGGGTCGGCGCCCGCTGGTGGAGCCTCGGCGAGGCCGACCCGGCCTCGGCCGACCGCCGGGTGGCCACCGGCAGGGTGACCGCCTGGTCGGTCACCCTGCTCCTCGCCTCCTCGCCGTTCGCGGTCTACTACGACACCGAAGCCCGCATGTACGGCTTCGTCCTCCTGCTCGGGACCCTCGGCGTGCTCGCCGCCACCTCACTGCTCCGCCGGCCGTCCTGGAGCCGGGCGCTCGCCCTCGCCGCCGTCTGCTCGGCCCTGCTGTACAGCCACTACTGGTCGCTCTACGTCTGCGCCGTCGCCGGCCTGGCGGCGCTGTGGTGCGCCTGGCGGGGCCCGCACAAGACCGCGGCCCGCTACGCCGTCGCCGCCCTCGTGGCGGGCGGCGTCAGCTTCCTCCCGTGGTTCCCGACCTTCTGGTTCCAGCTGCACCACACGGGGACGCCCTGGGCGGCCCCGGCGGGCTACACGGCCGTCGTCTTCGCCTTCACCCAGTTCGCCGGGGGCGCCTCGACCCCCGGGCGGGTGCTGGCGCTCATCTTCTTCTTCCTCGCGGTGCTCGCCCTTTTCGGCGCCGCCCTCGACCGCCACCACGTCGTGCTCGACCTGCGGACCCGTCCGGGCGTACGGGCCCTCACGGCCGGGGTCATCGGGACCCTGCTCGTCGCCATCGTGGCGGGCCGGATCTCGGGCAGCACCTTCGCCGACCGCTACACCTCGGTCGTCGCCTTCCCTGCCCTGCTCATCTTCGCCTACGGGATGGCGAGCCTGACCGATCCTCGGGTGCGCGCCGGCGTCCTCGGCGTCGCCGTGGCGGTGGGCCTGGCGGCCTCGGTGCCGAACGCCACCCTGCTGCGCACCCAGGCGGGCGAGGCCGCCGCCGCCATCTCTGCGGGCGCCCGGCCGGGCGACGTCGTCGCCTACTGCCCCGACCAGCTCGGGCCCTCGGTGAGCCGGCTGCTCGGCAGTGGCTACCGGCAGCTCACGTTCCCACGCTCGGCGCCTCCCCAGATCGTGAACTGGGTCAACTACGACGCAGCGATCCGCGCCGCCAGCCCGTGGCGCTTTGCCCAAGAGCTGCTCGCCCTGGCGGGGACCCACACCATCTGGTACGTGAGCGCCCCCGCCTACCAGGGCTTCGGGAACGACTGCCAGGACATCGCGCTCGACCTCGCCAAGGCGAGGACCCCGCACCCTGTGCTCGCCAACCGGCCGGCCGACACGCCCTTCGAGACCTACGAGGGCATGTCCGTCGAACGCTTCACCGCCAGGTGAGGCGCCCCGCCGGAGCGGGCGGCTCACTCGCCGACTCGGCGCGGGCCTCGCTGCTCCCCTTCTTCGCCACTCGGGCGATCGTCCTCGCGGCGCTCGCCCTCTCCCGCTTCCTCTCGGGTCGGCTGGGGCTCACCGGGCCGGCCGGCGTCAGGGCCATCGGTACGAGCCGGGCAGGGCTCACCGCCTGGGACGCATCCTGGTACCTGCGGGTCGCCGAGGAGGGATACTCGGGAGCCGGGCACACCTCGCTCCGGTTCTTCCCCTTCCTCCCGCTCGCCGCCCGGGCGCTCGGCTACGTTCCCGGACTGTCGGACAGGGTGGCGCTCCTCCTCCTCGTCAACCTGGCCGGGTTCGCCGCCCTCGTCGCCCTGCACCGGCTCGTCACCCTCGAGGGCGTCGGGGGGGCGGCGGCGGACCGCAGTGTCTGGATCCTGTCGCTCTGGCCGGCGGCGTTCGTGCTCGTCATGGGCTACGCCGAGGCGCTCCTCCTGCTCTTGTCCGTCCTCGCCTTCTGGTGCTGGCGGACGGGGAGGTGGTGGTGGTCGCTCCTGCCGGCCTTCCTCGCCGGCCTCACGAGACCCGTCGGCATGCTGCTCGCCGTGCCGGCCCTCGTCGAGGGGCTGTCGTGGTGGCGAGAAGGGCGTCGCCACCTGCCCGGGACGGCGCTCAGGGTGGCCGGCGTGCTGGCGGCCCCGGCCGGGGCGGCGGCCTACCTCGCCTGGGCGGCGGCCGTCTTCGGCAGCTTCACCGCTCCGCTCAGCGAGCAGCTGTCGCCGAAGCGCCGAGGCGTCGTGGCGGATCCGCTCGTCACCCTCGTCCACGACGCCTCGGACTTCCTCCACGGCCGTCACCTCGGCACGGCTCTGCACGCTCCCTTCGCCGTCGTGTTCGTCGTCCTCGCCGCCTACCTGTTCGTCCGGCTACCAGCCGCCTACGGCTGGTATGCCGTGGCGACTCTCGCCGTGGCGGTGACGGCACCGAACCTCGACTCACTCGAGCGCTACGGGCTCGCCTGCTTCCCCCTCGCCGTCTCGGCCGCCCTCGTGTGTGCCAACCGCTCCGTCGAGCGCACCGTGATCGTCGGCCTGGCGGCCGTGCTCACGGGGCTGGCGGTGCTCGCCTTCCTCGGCCTGTACGTGCCGTGATCACCTGTCGACGGCCGCCGCCCGGCCGCATGGAAGAATGACGGGCATGCCCGCAGGTGCCGAGGGGTCGTCCGCGCCCGGCGACGTCGTCGTCGTCGGCGCCGGCCCGGCGGGCCTCACGGCCGCCTACGCCCTCGGCAAGCGGGGCGGGCGCTGCGTGGTCGTCGAGGCCGACCCGGTCGTGGGCGGCATCTCCCGCACGGCCGAGCGGGACGGCTGGCGCTTCGACATCGGCGGTCACCGATTCTTCACCAAGGTGCACGAGGTGGAGGAGCTCTGGCACGAGATCCTCGGCCCCGAGGACTTCCTCGTGCGCCCCCGGTTGAGCCGGATCTACCACGACGGGACGTTCTTCGACTACCCGATCCAGCTCGCCAACGCACTGAAGGGGCTCGGGCTCGTCGAGTCGGTGAAGTGCGGCCTGTCCTACCTCTGGGTGAGGGTGAACCCGCCCGAGGACCTCGACACCTTCGAGGGCTGGACGGCCTCCCGTTTCGGCTGGCGCCTCTACAGGACGTTCTTCAAGACCTACACCGAGAAGGTGTGGGGGATGCCGGCGACCGAGATCCGGGCCGACTGGGCCGCCCAGCGGATCAAGAACCTGTCGTTGTGGAGCGCCGTGCTGAACGCCCTCACCCCGCGCAGGAAGACGAAGATCACCTCGCTCATCGAGGAGTTCGAGTACCCCAAGCTCGGCCCGGGGATGATGTGGGAGCGGGCCGCCGAGCTCGTGGCCGCCCAGGGCGCGAGCGTGCGCCTGTCGACGAGGGTGACGAGGATCCGCCGGGACGGCCATGGGGCGGTCTCGGTCGACGTCGAGTCGCCCGAGGGCCGGGAGGAGCTCTCCTGCGACCACGTGGTCTCCTCGATGCCGCTCGCCGAGCTCGCCCTCGTGCTCGACCCGCCCGCGCCCGACGAGGTCCAGCAGGCGGCCAAGGGCCTGCACTTTCGAGACTTCCTCACCGTCGCCCTCGTCGTCCCGCGAGAGTGCGGCTTCCCGGACAACTGGATCTACGTCCACGACAAGGTGAAGCTCGGCCGCATCCAGAACTTCGGGTCGTGGTCGCCGGAGATGGTGAAGGACGGCCGCACCTGCCTCGGCCTCGAGTACTTCGTGTTCGAGGGCGACGAGCTGTGGACCATGGCCGACGACGAGCTGGTCGAGCTCGGGCGGCGCGAGCTCGCCGAGATCGGGCTGGTGCGGGAGGAGGACGTGGAGGCCGGCTACGTCGTGCGCATGCCGAAGGCCTATCCGGTCTACGACGAGGGCTACGACGAGCGGGTCGAGACGATCCGGCGCTTCCTCGACGCGGACGTGCCGAACGTCCACCCCGTCGGCCGCAACGGCATGCACCGCTACAACAACCAGGACCACTCCATGCTGACGGCCTTGCTCACGGTGGAGAATCTCTACGGTGAGACCTACGACACATGGTCGGTGAACGTGGAGGCGGACTACCACGAGGAGCAGGTGGGACGCAAGGGCGAGACGCGCGCCGCGGGGACGGGTCGCGCCGCCCCCGTCGTCCCGGCACGGACGTGACCGCACCGGCGGACCGGCTGGCCGCCATGGCGGAGGAGGCCGGTCTGCGACGCCTGGTCATGGTGGCCTGGCGGGATCTCGCCGATCCGGAGGCCGGAGGCTCGGAGCTGCACGCCCACGAGATAGCGCGCCGGTGGGCGGCGGCGGGGATCGATGTCGTGCTGCGCACCTCCTCGGTGCACGGCGAGCCGGTCGTGGTCGAGCGCGAGGGCTACCGCTCCATCCGCCGCTCGGGGCGCTACCAGGTCTTCGCCACCGCTCCGGCCGATCTCGTCCGCGGGCGCCTCGGGGAGGTCGACGGGCTGGTCGAGATCTGGAACGGCATGCCGTTCTTCAGCCCGCTGTGGGCTCGCCTGCCGCGGGTGACCTTTTTGCACCATGTGCACGCAGAGATGTGGCAGATGGTTCTCCCACCCCGCCTGGCGGCGCTCGGCTCCGCCATCGAGCGTCACCTCGCTCCACCGCTGTACCGGCGGAGCCGCCTCGTGACCCTGTCGGAGTCCTCGCGCCGGGAGATCGTCGACCTGCTCGGGATGCGCCCCGAACAGGTGAGCGTCGTCCCTCCCGGCGTCGACGCCCGCTACAGGCCCGGTGGCGCCAAGAGCACGCGCCCGCTCGTCCTCGCGGTCGGACGGCTCGTGCCCGTGAAGCGATTCGACCGCCTCGTCGCCGCCATGGCCGAGCTGCACCGTCGACGACCCGAGGCCGAGTGCGTCATCGTGGGGGAGGGGAGTGAGCGCCACCGTCTGGAGGCACTCCGCCACGATCTCGGCGCCGACGCCTACGTCTCGCTCCCAGGGCGCCTGTCCGCCGAGGAGCTCCTCGAGGCATACCGGCGCGCCTGGGTGCTGGCGGCCACGTCGGTTCGCGAGGGCTGGGGCATGACAGTGAGCGAGGCCTCCGCCTGTGGCACGCCGGCGGTGGCGAGCAGGATCGCCGGGCACCAGGACTCGGTCGTCGACGGCCAGACCGGGTTCCTCGTCGGCTCGCGGGCCGAGCTGGTGGACCGTCTCGACGAGGTCATCGAGGACGACGGCCTGCGGGAGCGCCTCTCCAAGGCGTCCCTCCACCGGGCGGCCGACCTCACCTGGGAGGTGGCGGCCGAGGGCGCCCTCGAGGCGCTGGCGGGCGAGGCGCGGAGGATGCGGTCAGGATGGTCTCGCCCGCGCCGATGAGCGTCAGGGGGCGGTACCTGCCCGCCCTCGACGGCATCCGCGCGCTCGCCATCGCAGGCGTGGTCGCCTACCACCTCGGCGCCGGCTGGGCAGGGGGCGGCTACCTCGGCGTCGACCTCTTCTTCGTCCTCTCCGGCTTCCTCATCACGAGCCTGCTCGTCGAGCAGCGCCTCGAGGGTGGCTCTCTCCGGCTCCCCTCGTTCTGGGCGCGACGGGCGAGACGCCTGCTCCCCGGCCTGCTGCTCATGCTCCTCGGCCTCGGCATCTTCCTCACCGCCTTCGGCCCGGGCCCGCTCGCGGACCCGGGCGAGATCCGCGCCGACGCCGTCGCCACGCTGCTGTACGTCGCCAACTGGCACCAGCTGCTGGCTCACCAGAGCTACTTCCAGCAGTTCTCGGCGCCGTCGCCTCTGGCACACACCTGGTCGCTCGGGATCGAGGAGCAGTTCTACCTCCTCTGGCCGCTCCTGCTGGCGGGCGTGTTCGCCCTCGCCCCGGGGCGCTGGCGCCGGCTCGGCCTCGCCACCGCCGGGCTCGGGGCGGTCGCCTCGGCCGGGTGGATGGCCTGGCTCGCCTCGAACGGAGCGTCTCTCGACCGGATGTACTACGGGACTGACACGAGGGCGGCCGACCTGCTCGTCGGGGCGGCGCTCGCCTTCGCCGCCGCCGGGCGCGCCCAGCCCTCCCGCTCCTCCCGCAGGGCGCTCGCCGTTCTCGGACCGGCCGCGCTCGTCGCGCTCGGGCTCGTCTGGGCCCGAGCCGGCGGGAGCGGCGGCTCGCCACCCCGGGCGATGTTCGAGTGGGGCTTCGCCCTGGCGGCGGTGCTGGCGGCGATCGTGATCGCGGATGCCCGGCAGGTGGCGCCCTCGCCGCTCGGCCGGCTGCTCGCGCTCCGACCCCTCGTCTTCGTCGGGCAGATCTCCTACGAGCTCTACCTCTGGCACTGGCCGGTCATCGTCGAGCTGACCCCTGCCCGCACCGGGCTGGCGGGCGCCTCCCTCCTCGGTGTCCGCCTCGCCGCGATGCTGCTGGCAGCGGCGGGGAGCTTCTACCTCGTCGACCGCCCGCTGCGTCGCCTCCCGCTGGCCCGCTGGCGCCGCCGGCGCACGGCGCTCCTGGTCCCGGCGGCGATGGCCCTCGCCGCCGGCGTCGTCGTTGCCGGCACGCTCGAGAGCCCGTCTGTCGTCTCCCGCGTGACGGCCGTCGACGCGGCCGGGCTGCGCACGCCGGGGGCGGGTGGGATGGTCGGCGGCCCCATCCGGCTCGCCCGCAGCCCGACCCGTGCCCACCCGCTCCGGGTCGTGCTCTTCGGCGACTCGGTCATGCGCGACGAGGCCGGAGCGCTCTCTGCCGTGCTCGGCTCGACGGGCGTCGTCTCGGTGAGAGACGACGGCTTCGACGGCTGGGGCTTCACGACGGACCGCTCCTGGCGCCAGAACGTGCCCGCCCAGATCGAGGCGGACCATGCCGCCCTCGTCGTCGCCATGTGGAGCTTCGACGACGACTACCTCGTGGCGCATCCGGCGCGGTACCGGCGCTGGCTCGAGGAGTTCGTCCGCCTCGTCCTCGCCCAGAAGGGGGTGAGGGGTCTCGTCTTCGAGCAGTTCCCGATCCTCGGGCCGAGCCCGGTCTCCAACCCGCTCGTGCGGGCGGCGAGTGAGAAGGCGAACAACGGCCCGATCGCAGCCTGGAACGCCCTCGCTCGCTCGATGGTCCGTCTCGACCCGGGCCGCGTCATGTACCTGCCGGTCGGCTCGGCCGTCGAGCACGACGGCCACTTCTCGGCCTGGCTGCCGCCGGGCAACCGCTGGGCGCTCCCGCCGTCGCGCTGGGTGAGGGTGCGGGCGGTCGACGGGGTGCACCTGTGCGCCCCGGGTGCCGCCCGCTACGCAGCCGCCGTGGCGGCCGATTTGACACTTGCCTTTCATCTGCCGGCCGCCGCCCCCGGCTGGACCGCGGGCGCCTGGACCCGGGCGACGCAGTTCGACACGCCGCCTGGCAACTGCCCGGCCGACCACCCGGCCCACAGCTAGGGTGCCGACCGGATGATCGCGATCGGCCTCACGGGCGGCATCGGCTCGGGCAAGTCGACCGTCGCTGCCATGCTGGTGGAGCTCGGTGCCGTGCTCATCGATGCCGACGCCATCGCGAGGGAGGTCGTCGAGCCGGGGCGGCCGGCCTGGCACCGCCTGCGCCAGCGCTTCGGGGAGGGTGTGTTCACGAGGAGTGGTGAGCTCGACCGGGCAGCGCTGGCGTCGGTGGCCTTCTCGGACCCGGAGGCACTCGGCGAGCTGAACGCCATCGTCCACCCGGAGGTCGGTGCCGAGATGCTCCGCCGACTCGCAGAGGAGGCCGGGAGCGACCACGTCGTCGTCCTCGACATCCCGCTGCTCGCCGAGGGCGGCCGGGAGCGCTACCCGGTCGCCGGGGTCCTCGTCGTCGACTGCCCGGTGGATCTCGCCGTCGAGCGGCTCGTCGCCTCGCGTGCCATGGACCGCGCCGACGCCGAGCGCCGGGTGGCGGCACAGATGACTCGTGAGGAGCGACTGCGGGCAGCCGACTTCGTGATCATGAACATGGGCACGACCGAGGAGCTCGCCGAGATGGCGCGCCGTGCGTGGCGCTGGATGCTCGATCTGGCCTCGGCGAGCGACGGATCCGGCTGAACGCGTTGTCTGGCGAGCACCCCAGGCGGATAATGGGGTCATGACCGCAGTTCCCCCAGGCCAGCCGGGAGGCCGAGGCCGGGCGGCGCCGTCGTGGCCCGCCTGGCTCGCCCAGTCGGTCTGGTACGCCTCGTCGACCCGTCCCGCGGTTCCCGGCGGCGCCCCGGCGAACGACGGCGCCGTTCGGGTCTCCGACGCCGAGCGCGAGGCGGTCGCGGACGCGCTGTCCTCCCACTTCAGCGCCGGCCGCCTCGATGCCGCCGAGCTCGAGGAGCGGCTGCAGGCCGCCATGGGGGCCAAGACCCGGGGCGACCTCGCGCCCCTGCTCGCCGACCTGCCTGCTCCCGAGCCGCCCGCGCCGGCTCCCCCCTCGGGCTGGCAGCGCCTCCGGGCGGCCCTCACCAGCCCCCGGACGCTCTCCTCGCTCGCCGGGGTGCTGCTCGCCCTCGCAGTGCTGCTCATGCTCGTCGGCGTCCACAACGGTGCCGCTCCGCTGTTCGTGCTGCTGGCCCTCCTCGTCATCCGGCGCCAGCGCAGGATGCGCCGCAGGGCGCGGTGGCACGACAACCTGCACGCCCACGAGGTACCGCACTGGCACGGCCCGAGGGGCCCGGTCCTCTACCCGGGATGGTGGCCGTACCCGCCGGGCGGCATGCCGCCATTCCCCGGCGGGCCGGTGCCGCGGCCCCCAGCCTGAGGGCCCTTCCCGGGCGCGCGCACCCTCTCGGTACCATCGAGGCGGTGCCCCCCTTCAAGGTCGTGAGCGACTTCACGCCGGCCGGCGACCAGCCGGCCGCCATCGCCGCGCTCGCCGAGGGGATCGAGCGGGGGGAGCGGTTCCAGACCCTGCTCGGGATCACCGGGAGCGGCAAGAGCGCGACGGTC
>JAJZZB010000216.1 GCA_021797795.1 Actinomycetes bacterium
GTCGTCGTCACGGCTCGTAGGCCGACGGGGAGCTGGTCATGCCCCGGTGTCCGAGGAGGCCGGCTCGTCGCTCGACGAGAGGCGTGAGGGCCACCAGTTGTACCGACCGAGGATCGCCACCACCGAGGGGACCATGACGGTTCGGACGAGGAAGGTGTCCATCAAGATGCCGAGGGCGAGCCCGGCGCCGATCGCTTGGAACTGGCTCGCGTTGGCGCCGCCGCCCGAGACGATCACCAGCACCCCGAAGGTGCCCGCCAGGACGAGCCCGGCAGAGGTCACCGTCGGGCCCGTCGCCCCGATGGCCTGGGCGATCGCGTGGCGGAGCGGAAGGTGGTGCGCCTCTTCCCTGATCCGGGTCATGACCAAGATGTTGTAGTCCTCTCCCAGGGCGAGAAGGAAGATGAACATCAAGAACGGCAGGATGAACACCAAGCCGCTTTGACCTCCGATCTCGACGAAGAGCAGCACGGTGAGGCCGAGCGCGGCGAGATAGGAGATGCCGACGCTGGCGATCAGGTAGAGCGGCGCGACGAGGCTGCGCAGCACCAGGATCAGCAAGAGGCCGATCAGCGCGATCGCGACCGGCACGATGCGCAGCAGGTCGCTCGACGAGATCTGGTTGACGTCGTAGACCCCGGCGGCCTCGCCTGCCACGCCGCTCGCTCGCGCACCGGCCGCGTGAGCGGCTCTGCTCACAGCCGAGCGGATCGCGGGGACGGCCAGCATCGCTCGAGTCGTGGTCGGTGGACCGGCGGTGAGGGTCGCCTCGAACTGGATCGTGCGACCGTCGGCGCTCACCAGCTGCGAGGTCGACCGATAGGCCTCGTAGGCGTCGAGGGGCACGCCCGTGGCAGCGGCTGGGACCACCGGGAGCGACCCGGGCGGCCCGAGCTGGCGGTGGAGGGCGATGAGCTCGCTCGGGCTGATCACGGTGCCGTTGGGGTCGAGCGGCCCGAGCAGCCGGGCGAACTGGCCCGAGGCGCGCAGGTGCGACTGCAGCACCGCGAGCGCTTCGGGATCGGCCCACGCCGGCTTCGCCAGCTCGAAGACCAGGTTCGTCGGGTTGGCGGAGGCCTTGGGGAAGTTCGCCGTCAGCGCGGCCTGCCCGAGCGCGGCGTCGGTGCCGGGCGGGGCGGCGGTGTTGCCGCCGAAGCCCGACGGCTTGTTGGCGGCGACGCCGATGGCGAGGAGCCCGAAGAAGACCAGGCCTATCCCGAGGGTCACCGCTGGCTGCCGGAGCAGGCGGGTGGCGATCCGGTACCAGAGGCCTTCACGGTCGGGTCGGGCGGTGACCTTCGATGGCCAAAAGACAGCCCTTCCGAGGATGGCCAGCAGCGCCGGCAACAGCGTCAGCCCGGCGAGGAGCATCAACGCGATGCCGATGGCGAGCGGGACGCCGAGGTCGTGGTAGATGCCGAAGCTCGCCAGCAGCAACGACAGCAGCGCGACGATGACCGTGCCCGCGGAGAAGGTGATCGACTCGCCGACCCTGGTGAGCGCGCGCACGACCGCGTCGTGGGGGCTGAGCCCCCGGCGTAGCTCCTCGCGGACCCTGAAGACGAGGAAGAGGCCGTAGTCGGTGCCCGCGCCGAGGACGAGGACCACGAGGAGGATCTGGGCGAAGCTCGAGATGGGCACCCCGGTCGTGGCGATGACCGAGCTGGCCAAGGTGACCACGAGAGCGGCGGGCAGCAGGGTCACGAACGGTGCCAGCGCGGAACGGAAGATCAGCAGCAGCAGCACGAGGATGAAGACGATCGACAGGGCCTGGGCCTGCTTGGTCTGGCGGCCCGAGGCGTGCTGGTTGGCGACGTTGATCGCCAGGTTGCCGGCGAGGTGGGCGCTGAACCCAGGAGGCGCCGGCGTGGTGCTGACAACCCGCTGGAGGTCGTCGACCAGGTGCGTCGCCGGCGTGCCCTTGGGGGAGACGTCGGACTGCACGATCACCTCGGCAGCCTTGCCGTCGGGCGCGAGGCCGGCGTCGAAGACCTTCACGACTGTGGGGACCGTCCTCGCCGAGGCGGCGATGCGTGCGAGAGCCTGCTCGTCGGCGGCGGTGAAGTGGCCTGAAGCCGACGTCGTCACCACCAGGACCGGCGTCACGCCCTTGTGCTCGAGCGGGGTCGCCAGCGCGGCTGCCTGCTCGCTCGGCGCGCTGGCGGGCAGGAACGACGAGTTCTGCTCTTGCACCTGGGATCCGAGTGACGGCAGCAGCGCCACCGCCGTGACGGTCCCCACCAGCCACACGGCGAGGACGACCCACCGGAAGCGCACGGCAAAGCGGCCGAGCTGTGCGAACGACCGGCTCATCGCGGGACCTGCTCCCTGCCTGGCTCGTGACGGAGCACCGGCACATCCACGTGCGCCGAGCGTCTCGGGCCGGAGCTCTCGAGCGGGGCACGTCCGGCGACGGCGGCGGGCGCCGAGCCGGCGACCATCACCTCGACGAGCCGCAGGAGCTCTTCGAGCTGGGCGTCGCTCAGTGCTCCGAGGATCGACTCGGCCATCTCGCGCCGCCGACGCTCGATCCGCCCGATGACCCGACGGCCTTCCTCCGACAGCGCGAGCACGACCACACGCCGGTCCCGGAGGTCTGCTCGGCGCTCGGCGAGGCCCTGGCGGACGAGGCGGTCGGCGAGGTCGGTGGCCGCGCTCTCGCTGATGTCGAGACGTCTGGCGAGCTGCGACATGGTGACGTCCCCGGCGGCGAGACCATGGAGCACCTCGAGCTGGTGCACCGTCACCGATCCGAGCTCACTTCGCAGCTCCGGCGACCTCGCCGCGGCGAAGCGGCGTGCCAGCGCCGGGCGCAGCTCCAAGAACCGGTCCACCAGCTCCTGGCGAGACAGTTGTGTGCTCCGACCCTGCTCACCGCGCCCAGCGGTGCGCCGCCCGCTCATGACCTCCATCCGCGGCGCTCGCCCGTCCACCGGATGTACGGTTGCCTGATATTCATGGTGCCGAAGTATATGGGGAGCGGCATCCCCGCGAGGCGTCGGGTCACCTGGAGCGCTCGAGCGTACGATGACGCTGGTGGAGCTCTCGGAGCCGACGGCACGCTGGCTGCATCAAGGGCGTCATCTCGTGCTCGACGGGCGGAAGGTGTTCGTCCACGAACGCGGCGAGGGACCCGCCGTGCTGTTGTTGCACGGCTTTCCCACTTCGGCGTACGACTGGCGCCGGGTCGTGGAGCAGTCGGCGCCCGGCTTCCACTGCGTCGCACCCGACCTGCCGGGCTTCGGCCTGTCGGACAAGCCCCGGGCGTACAGCTACTCGCTGTTCCAACAGGCCGACGTGATCGAACAGCTTGCCGGTGCGCTCGGCGTCACCTCGGCGCACGTGGTCAGCCACGACATGGGCACGAGCGTCCACACGGAGCTGCTGGCTCGCGAGCGCGAGGGCCGGCTCGGCTTCCGGGTGCTCACGTCCACGTTCCTGAACGGCTCCATCCTCAAACGTCTGGCCACCCTCACCGACTTCCAGCGCCTCCTCGAGTCGCCGGCGACGTTGGACGAAGCGGTGGCGCTCTGCGAGAACATGCTGCCCCACTACGTTGCTGGCCTCACTCGCCTGATGGCCCGCCCCGACGCCGTGAGCGAAGAGGACGCCGTCGTGATGACCGAGCTGCTCGCCTACCACGACGGGCACCGCCGTATCCCGCAGGTCTACGCCTACGTGCGTGAGCGCTACCTCCTCCAGGACCGCTGGGTCGATGCCATGCGGCACGCCGCCGGACCGCTGCAGATCCTGTGGGCAGCCGACGACCCGGTGGCCAACCGGGCCATGGGGGCCGCCCTCGCCGAGCTCGTCCCCACCGCCCAATTCCGCGAAGCGCCCGGCATCGGCCACTTCCTGCCGATCGAAGCACCAGAGCTGGTCGCCGACACGCTCCGTACGTTCGTCGCCGCCACCGGCGAGAGGCACTGAAGACCAACCCGCCACTGCCATCCCCGAGGAGCCGCTGACCAGGCGACCAGAGCGCCATGCCTACGGGAGCGCGCAACGGCGTAGGCACGTGACGACACGTCGAAACGCGGTCAGTTGGCTACGGTGCCCAGGTTGCCGATGGCAAGCTCCGACGAGAACACGGCGGCAGCCTACGGCAGCCCCCTGTAGCGCCAGGCCTGCCGGATCGCCAGGCCTGGCGAGTCAACCGGCGGGGGGCGGATCCCCCGCCCACACGGGAAGCGCACCGGCGACGACGGCGAAGGTGAGCGGCTGGGCCGGTGGCAACGCGTCAGCGACGAGGTCTCCATCGCACTCGACCGGCGTGGCCCGGTCCCCGGTCCCCTCGATGACCACGGTGAGCCCCCTGGCGTAGCTCACCTCCGGTTCCCCCAGATGGCGGCCGCCTGGGGGTCGTCCCCGGCCAGGGCAGGGGCTCGCCTGCCGGCGAGCGCTCGCGGCGCTCGCTCAGCACGAGCCGAACGGCAGCGTCGTGCGCCGCCGACTCCTCGCTGTCGTCCAAGGAAGCG
>JAJZZB010000217.1 GCA_021797795.1 Actinomycetes bacterium
CGTCGGGCAGGAACGACGGCGCGTCGACGTAGCGGGCGCCCACCTCGCGCCAGAACCCCACCACCAGCTCGTCGTCGTCCCGCCGCTCCTGGTCCAGGACCTCGCCGTCCGCGAGCCCCGCCCGCAGGCGCAGCTGCTCTCGGCCGTTCAGGTAGCCGAGCATCAACGAGCTGAGGTTGACGTAGTTGGGGCGGGCGGCGACGTGCTTCATCGCCGAGGCGAGCTCGCCGGCGGGCACCGCCGTGGTGACCTCGCGCAGGATCCACGGCAGGTGCTCGAAGTAGCAGTACGACCCGACCACCAGCCTCGCCGGCACATTGAACAGCGGCGAGGTGAGCGTCGGGGGGCGCCCGCCGGTGAAGAAGCTCCGCACGCTCGCCCCGAAGCGGCGGATCTCCTGCTCCAGCGCGAGCGGCGCCGCGGGAGCGGCGCTCCCGTCGTCCCGGAGCGCGGCGCCGTCGGTGGGAGGGGTCGCGGGCACGGTCGCGTCCGCTAGCGGTCCGCCGTCGGCACGCCAGCGCGTGCGGCTCCGGGTGCGGGCACCGGCGTGGCGGCCGGCGGCGGTCCGCCGGAGCCGAGCTCGTCGAGCTGGGCCCTGACCGCGGCGAAGGCCCCCGGCGGCACCGAGATGGCGTCGATGCCGGCCCCGACGAGCATCGCCACGAGCTCCGGGGTGCGCGAGGGCTGGTCCCCGCAGATGGAGACCGGCCGGCCGGCGCGGTGCGCGCCGTCGATGATGGCGCGGATCGCTCCGACGACGGCCGGGTCCTCCGCCGCGTAGGCCCTACCCAGCTCCGCCGAGTCCCGGTCGACGCCCAGGACGAGCTGCGCGAGGTCGTTCGACCCGATCGACACGCCGTCGACCTCGCCGGCGAGCTCGGCGGCCAGGAACGCCCAGGCCGGCACCTCGGCCATGGCCCACAGCTCGGGGGCGCCGCCGGCCGACCACGCCGCGTCGGCGGCCACCATGGCGCGCACCTGCCGGAGCTCGCCGACCGTCCGGACGAAGGGGACCATCAGCCGGACGTTGTCGTAGCCCTCGCCCCGCACCCGGGCGACGGCCGCCAGCTCCAGCCGGAAGGCGTCCGGCTGCTCCAGGTAGCGGAAGGCGCCCCGGCGGCCGAGCATCGGGTTCGCCTCGTCGTCCTCGAACCGCTCCCCCCCGCGCAGCCCGCGGTACTCGTTGCTCTTCAGGTCCGAGGAGCGGAACGTGACCGGTCGCGGGTGGAAGGCGCCGGCGACCTGGCGGAGGCCGTCGGCGAACAGGGAGACGTACGCCTCGGCCCCGCCCTCCTCCAGGATGGCGAGGGGGTGGGTCCCGGCGGAGAGCGCCAGGAACTCCGCCCGCATGAGCCCGACGCCGTCGGCCGGGAGCTTCGACGCCTCCGCGGCGAGCGAGGGCATCGACAGGTTCAGCAGCAGCAGGGGCTTACGCAAGCAGGACCGCTCCCTCCGGGGTCAGCGTGACCTCCTGGCCCTCGAGCGCGCCGGGGTCGGCGCACTCGGCACCCATCACGCACGGCAGGCCGAACTCCCTGGAGACGATGGCGAGGTGGGACGTCATCCCCCCCGACTGGCAGACGACGCCGCGGGCCTTCGCCAGCAGCGGCACGACCGCGGTCGCCGAGGGCGACTCCGTGAAGATGATGACGCTCCCGAGGTCCGGGTCCTTCAGGAGCTGCAGCACGTCCGCCACCGTGTTCGCCTGCCGGATGACGCCGGTGCACCCGGCGCCGGAGACGAGCTCGCCCTTCGCTGCCACCGTCGGCATGCGGTCCCTCCCATCGATCGGCGGCTGGCACGTCGCGCCAACCCCTGCTGCAGGTGCCTGCTGGCACCCGCAGGTGCTGCTGTCCCACCCGGTCGGCCGGCCCGGGGCCCTTCCGGTCCCGGTCCCGGCCGCCCGGAGGGCGGCGTGGCGGCGCTCGCTCAGCGGAACGCCGGGATGACGTCCTTGCCGAAGCGGCGCAGGCAGGCCAGCTCCTCCTCGTGCCCGGGGCCTGCGGCCACCCGGAACGTCATGATCAGGTAGTCCATGCCGATCGCCTCGTGGAAGCGGTTGATCTCGTGGATGCAGTCGTCCGGCGAGCCGACGATCAGCCGGTCGATCCGGTGGTTCTCGAAGCGGAAGTCGCTCTCCTCGGTCACGCCCTGGAGAAACGGCTCCATCTCGGCCACCCAGCGCCGGACCTGCTTGAAGTAGAACCAGTGCTCCGACCGGATGCACGGCCACCAGGTCCGCTCGACCTCGTCCAGGCTGTCGGCGACCCAGCCGTCGCGCAGCAGGGCGATCTTCAGCTTGTCCGAGGTGCCCTCAGCCTCGCCCGCCTGTCGGTAGCGATCCGCCCAGTGCTTCATCACCTGCAGGTTGTGCAGCGGGTCGGTCGCCCAGCGCAGCCCGAACCGGGCGGCGCGCTCGACGCCGGGGTCCGACATGCCCCCGAGCCAGAGCTCGGCCCCGACCGGCCTGGGGCTGATGGCGCCCTTGGCGCGGAAGTGCCTGCCCTCGTGGTCGAGCTCCTCGCCCGACCACGCCCGCAGCACCAGGTCGATCGCCTCCTCGAACCGCGCCACCTGGTCCCGCTTGTCGAGGCCGTACAGCTCGAACTCCGGCTCGAAGTTGCCGAGGCCGACACCCATGCGCATCCGGCCTCCGGAGATCACGTCGACCAGCGCGCTCTGCTCGGCCACCTGCACAGGGTTGTAGAAGGGCAGGAGCGAGATGGTCGTCCCGACGTCCACCCGCTCGGTGCGGGCGGCGATGGCGGCGCAGCCGACGACGGGCGCAGGCGGATAGCCGTCGGCCATCATGTGGTGCTCGGGCAGGAAGACGCCGTCGAACCCGGCGTCCTCGGCCACGCTCGCTGCCTCGAGCACCTGTTGCCAGCGGCCCACGATGTTCGCGGCGTTCGGCGGGTCCTGCGGACGGATCAGCACTCCGAATTTCATCTGCTCCCCTCCCGGATGCGAAACCCGACGGACGGCGGACGGCGGTCCCCGTCGGGACCGGCGGGCGCCCGGCCCGTCACCAGCGGACACCCTGCGGCATGGCCGGATGGTCCGGCGCCGGGTCGCGCTTGTGGAAGTACGAGACGACCTCTTCCCCGAAGCGCTGGATCTGCTCGCGCGCCGCGCCGAGCGACGGCCCGGTGGGCATGCGGAAGCGCATGGTGACGTAGTCCACGCCGAGCTCCTCGCCGTAGCGCTCGATCTGCTCGATGCACTGCTGGGGCGAGCCCATCACCACGTGGGCCCGGGCGTTGTCCGGCGTGATCTTGTCCTCGCTGTCGAAGTCCGGGTGGTGCGAGAGGATCCCCATGCGCTGGTAGAACTTCATCTCCTCCACGTAGTGGGTGCCGAAGTCCCGCGAGGCCTGCTCGAAGCTGTCGGCGACCCAGCCGTCGCGCATGAGCACGACGAACGGCTTCTTCCCGAGCTCCTCGCAGCGCTGCCGGTAGGCGCCCACCTGCTGGTCCCAGGTCTCCTTCAGGAGCGGGAACGGGTCGCAGGTCCAGCACTCCGCCCAGTCGGCGGAGCGGCGGATGGCCTCGGGCAGCTGGCCGCCGCCCCAGAAGGGGAAGCGGGGCTGCTGGTACGGCTGCGGCGTCAGCAGGGCGTCCTGGGCCGAATGGAAGTCCCCGTCGAAGGTGAAGCGCTCGCCCGCGTAGGCGGCCTCGATCATCCGCAGGGCCTCCTGGAAGCGGCCGAGCAGCCGCTCCTGCGGGATCCCGAAGTACTCCCAGTACCCCGGGTGGTAGCCGCGCGCGAACGTCATGTAGAGGCGTCCCCGGGAGATGTTGTCGATCACGGCACACTGCTCGGCCACCAGCATGGGGTCGTACAGCGTCAGCACCATGGCGAACGAGCCGATCGCCACGCGCTCGGTCTCGCGGGCCAGGATCGTCAGGAGCTGCAGGGGCCCGGGCAGGTAGCACTCGGTCCGGCCGTGGCGGTCCGGGACCTGGATCGAGTGGAAGCCCGCCCTCTCGGCGAGGATCCCCTCCTCGATCATGGCGTCGATCGTCGCCGCGGCATCGTCCCTGGACGGCAGGGGCTGGTCGTAGCCCCCCTTGTGCAGGTCGATCAGGTAGCCGATCCTCACGCCCCCTCCTGTCCCCCCGGGCGGACGGCCCCGGTGTCGTCGTCCCGGGCGACGAGGGTTCCGCTGCCCTGCACCCGGGAGGAGTTCAACCAATCGATTGGTTTGGTCAGAGGGTAAGACCTCGCCCGTGTTTTGTCAAGCGATGTACTTGAGGTAGAGCGGTGCAGTCATCCTTCTTGCCGGGTGGGCACCGCCCCCGCACCCGCCCTCAGCGCGGCGTGCCCCCGGCCGGCGCGCCTGTTGCGTTCAACCAACCGTCCGGTTAGCGTCACGCCTGGCCGGCCCGGCGCGCGTGCCCGGCGCCCCGGCCCGCCCACCGGCTGGACCGGCGGGTGGGAAACGGGCGGGCCGCCG
>JAJZZB010000218.1 GCA_021797795.1 Actinomycetes bacterium
GAGCTCCTCGGTCTCCGGTGCCGACATCGGCGAGTGGCCGGGGCCGTCGAAGGGCCCGAGGCCGGGGACGGCCTCGTTGGCGCTGCGGTGCCCGGTGGCGACGACGAGGAAGTCGTAGGGGTGCTCGGCGGCGTCAGTGGCGACCACCTTGGCGGCGGTGTCGATGTGGGTGACCGTCTCGTTCGCGAAGCGGACCTGCTTTCTGGCGAGCGGGCCGGCGAGCGGGAAGGAGATCTGCTCGAGACGGCGCCGCCCGGTCGCCACCCAGGGGAAGGACGGGACGAAGCGGAACTCGCTGTCCCTGGCGAGAAGGGTGATCTCGGCGCGCTCGGGGGTGAGGCGTCGGCGCAGCTCGTAGGCGGTGGTCAGCCCTCCGAAGGAGCCGCCGACGATCACGATGCGCACGGGGCCCATCAGAAGCTCACCACCTTGTCGGCCCAGATCGTCCAGTCGGTCGCCTCCTCCAAGGTGGAGCGACGGGCGCCGTCGACGAGCAGCTCGTCGGAGAGGCCCCGGGCGTCCATGCACGTGCCGCAGCAGCCGATCTCCCCGCCGTGGCGGACGACCGCGGTGACCATGCGGTCGAGGTGGTAGTAGCCGTCGGGGACCTTCTGGTCCCTGATCGCGCAGCCGACGGCGTCGCCGAAGAGGAACACCCGCACCTCGGCACCCTCACGCCGCGAGAGCGCGCCGGCGAGGCGGAGGCCGTTGTAGGAGCGTTCGGTGCCATAGGGCGGGTCGTTCAAGACGACGAGGATCTTCATGGGGGCGTTCCTTTGTGTGTGCCGGGACTGGTCGGTGACGGGGTGGTGGTAACAAGGGCCCCGTGCGCGCCGGCCAAGAGCTCGGCCGCCGCTTCGATCTCGGCCCGGGTGCTGTCGCGGCCGAGCGAGAGCCGCAGCGCGCCGAGGGCGACGTCGGGGGCGACCCCCATGGCGAGGAGCGTCGCGTTCGGTGTGTGCTCCCCGGCGTGGCAGGCGGACCCGGTGGACGCCGCGAGCCGGGGGGCCCGGGCAAGGACGTCGGCGCCGAGGACGCCGGGGAACGAGACGAGCAGCGTGTTCGACAGGCTGGCTCTGTCGGGGGTGTAGTGGCGGATGCCGGGCACCGTTGCCGACAGCGCCGTCCACAGCTCGTCTCGGAGCTGGGCGATGCGAGGAGCGTCGGTTGTGAGCTGGTCCATGGCGAGCCGGGCGGCGGCGCCGAGGCCGACGATGCCCGCCACGTTCTCGGTCCCGGGACGCAGGCCGCCCTCTTGGCTCGCCCCGACGACGAGCGGCGAGAGCGGCGTGCCCCGCCGGACGTAGAGGGCGCCGACGCCCTTGGGGCCGTAGCACTTGTGGCTGGCGATCGAGCACAGGTCCACGCCCAGCTCGTCGACCGAGACGGGGATCTTGCCGGTCGCCTGGGCGGCGTCGGTGTGGACGACCGCCCCGTGGGCCCGGGAGGCGGCGGCGAGCTCGGCGACGGGCATGAGGGCGCCGGTCTCGTTCTGGGCGAGCATCACGGTGACGAGCGCCACGTCGTCGCCGAGGGCGGCGAGCCCGGCGTCGAGGTCGAGGATCCCTGACGCGGCGACGGGGACACGGGTGAGCGTCCAGCCCGAGGCTTCGAGCAGCGCCAAAGGTGCGGTGGTCGCCGGGTGCTCGACGGTCGAGGTCACGATGCGGCGCCGAGCTAACGGCGCCTGTGCCGCGACGCCCCGGATGGCGAGGTTGTTCGACTCGGTGCCGCCCGAGGTGAACACGACCTCTTCGGGCGCGGCCTCGATGAGGGCGGCGACGGATGCTCGTGCCTCTTCGACCGCCTGGCGGACGCGGCGTCCGAGCGCGTGGTCGCTCGAGGGGTTGCCGAACTCGGCGCCGAGGTAGGGCGCCATGGCCTCGGCGACCTCAGGCGCGACCGGCGTCGTCGCGTTGTAGTCGAGGTAGATGACGGGGGGCACCTTGCTCGTCACGACCGCCCCCCAACCGCCGGCGGTCGCCGGGCGCGGCGGCCCCGGCGGGAGCTGCGGGCCTCGGCCCCATCGCTCGCTCCGCCGTCGGTGCCGATGCCCTCTTCGACCGGGAGGCCGGCCCGGCGCCACTCCGGCAGCCCGTCCTCCAGGCAGCGCGCCCTTCGCCCCCGGCCCCGGAGCAGCGCGACGGCCTCGGGGGCGAGGAGGCACAGCGGCCCGCGGCAGTAGGCGACTACCTCGAGGCCGGGGCCGAGCTCGTCGAGGCGGGCCTCCAGGTGCTCCAGGGGGAGCGACCGCGCGCCGGGGATGTGGCCGGCCGAGTACTCCTCTGCGGGCCGCACGTCGAGCACCACGACCTCCCCGGCCTGCACGCGCGCCAAGAGCTCGTCCCGGCTCACCCGCTCGGTGCCCGCCGCGTCGGTGCCGAGCGAGCGCAGGATCTGGTCGACTTCGGCAAGTCGCGCCCGGGCGAGGTCGTTGAGCGCGCCGACGAAGCGGCAGACCTCCTCGCCGGCGGCACGGTAGAAGACGCGGGCCCCAACTCGGCGGGTCTCGACGAGGCGCGCCTGGCGCATCACCTGCAGGTGCGCGGACGCGGTCGTGAGCTTGAGCCCCGTCGCCTCGGCGAGCGCCTCCACGCTGCGCTCGGCCTGGCAGAGCAGGTCGAGCAGCTCGATGCGCTTGGGGTGCACGACCACCTTGCCGATCCGAGCCAGCTGCTCGTAGAGATCGGCACGGCGCCCCGGCTCATGCTCCATAGATCCATAGAATAGCAGGCACCGACACATCGAGCGTGGCGCGGAGCTGGGAGGACCGACATGCGGGCCAAAGCCAACCGGGCGGTACAGGCCTTCGACGACCTCGCCGACCGCTACGACGCCTGGTCCGACACGGCGTCCGGACGGGTGCTGTCCGACCTCGAGCTCGGCGCCCTGCGGCCACTGCTCGCCGGCACGGCCGGCCCACGGCTCGAGGTCGGGGTCGGCTCGGGGCGCTTCGCCACCGCACTAGGCAGGGCGGCCCTCGACGAAGACGCGGCCATGGCCCTGGCCGGGGAGGACGTCCGGTCGGTCCGCGCTGGCCGGCGGGCCCGACGGCCAGCGTAGGTTGCCGGGCCCAAGGGCAGTCGCGGACACCAACGTTTGGGTGGCGGCCGCCGTCACGCCGGCTGGGGCCTGTGGCCAGTTGCTTGACGAGGCGCTCGACCGCAGATGGGAACCGGTGGCCTCGCCCTTGCTCGTGGAGGAGCTGGTCGAGGTGCTGGCACGGGCCAAGTTCCGCCGCTGGTTTACAGAGGCGGAGGCTGAGCGCTTCGTGGGCGACCTCCGGCGCATAGCCGACGAGGTCACGGGCCCTCCCGCTGCGCGGGCTCAACGGGCCCAGGGCCCAGACGACGAGTTCCTCGTCGCGCTTCTAGGCGTGGCCCGAGTCGAAACGCTCGTCTCGGGTGACGCGCACCTCCTTGGCTTGGAGGGCATCGGAGCGCCTGTCGTAACCCCGGCGGAGTTCCTTGTGCGGCTGCGCGCCCGGCCGTGACCCGTTGGTGGCGTTGGCGGTCGAAGAGGGCCCCGACGGGAGCTTCCGGGAGCACGCCTGTCACGGTCGAGGCCGTAGCGACAAGTCCCAACTGGTGAGGGACGACCCGAGCAGCGCTGAAGCGGGCGACTGGGAGACCGCAACCCCGTGTCACGGATGCCGGGCGACCGAGCAGTCGTCAAGACCTTCTACCGACACCCGGCTTGCCGAACTGCACGAGGAAGGTGGCCGGACCGACGCCGCGGCCGCCGCGCTCGAGCGTGCCATCGGCCTCGACCCCGTCCACGAAGAGGCCTACCGCCGGCTCATCGCTCCTGCAGCACGGCCTCGGGCGGAGCGACGCGGCCCTCCGGACGTATGAACAGCTGAGGTCGCGTTTCATGGACCTCGGCGTAGATCCGGAGGAGGACGCGGTCGCCCTGGTCAGCCGGCTCCACGAGAAGCAGCGCAAAACGGGGCTGCAGCGGCGATGAAAGAGGTGGTGCGCTTAGCATCGTGGGGGCCAGCAACACCAGCGACCGTGAGGATCCCGGACCACATTGACGTGTGGCACAACGGCGTTCTGCTGTAAGATAGCACAAGCGATGGAGCTCGCCTGATGCCCCGGCACGCAGCTGGGGACGATGGCTCCTACACGGGTGCAGTTGGCAATGCCGGAAGGTAGGAGCAAATGGGTACGGAGCTCGATGAGCTTGCGGGTACGGCTGGTCGTTTTGCCGTAGCTGCAGCCGACAGGCCCCTCGTCGTAACGTGGGGCGATCTCGTGGACATGGCGCCTGAGCGCTGGGGCGCCCACGACGTGCCCGAGAGGTTGGAGGAGCTGCGCCTGGGCCTCCTCCGAGGAGTGGAGGACGTCATTGAGGCGCTCTCACACCAAGGGGCGAACGAGATGGCAGCCAGGTGACGCCGTCGCTCCTCTACCCCGAGGGCACCCGCTTCG
>JAJZZB010000219.1 GCA_021797795.1 Actinomycetes bacterium
ACATCCGCGGATCGAGCTGCGCCGCGCCGTCGACGAGGACCGCCACCGCGGAGGGCAGGTCCGGTGCCGCATCCGTCGGCGACTCCACTCGGTCGAAGGTGAAGTATGGCGTGTGGAAGACGAACTTGGGCGCCCCCGCCCCGATCGCCTCGAGGTTCGTGCGGTCGATCTCCTTGGCGACGATCGTCGCCCTCTTGTCGTCGGCCACCATCGTCGGCAGCACCGTCCGGAACTGATCGATCCCAAGCTTCGGCGGCAGGCTGTGGTACCACGCATCGAACCCCGTCTGTTCGAGCACGGTGCGATAGTCGTTCGTGACGATGCTCATGCCTGCTCCTTCGTGCTCATCGTCTCCGAGGCCCGGCACCTACGCACTGGCAGCTGAGCCTGCGATCGAAAGCCACGCAACAAGAGCGAGCGCGCGCTCATTGCGCCGTCCATCCGCCGTCCACGAGCAGGTGCTGACCCGTGATGTAGGACGCCGCAGGTGACGCGAGAAAGACGACCGCGCCGGTGACGTCGCCGGGCTCGCCCACTCGTCCGAGCGGCGTCCGCTCCACTACCCAGTTTCGGTTCCTGTCCTTCTCGAGCCATTCCGAGTTCAGCTCCGTGCGGATATACGCCGGGCCCACCGCGTTCACGCGGACCGTCGGCGCAAGTCGTATCGCGAGCACGCGCGTCAGCTGCACGAGCGCCGCCTTGCTCGCCGAGTACGGAGCCGATGCGCCAGTCGTCACTTCGGCAGCGACCGAGGCGATGTTCACGACCGCGCCGCCGCCGTTCTCCAGCATCTGGCGCGCGAGTGCCTGGGTGAGGAAGAACGTGCCCCGGACGTTCACGTCGAAGACCTCGTCCCAGTCCGAAGGCGTCACCTCGAGCACCTCGCGACGCACGATGGTGCCCCCCGCGTTCACGAGCGTCGTGACCGCACCCTTCCAGGCGCATGCTCGTTCGGCCGCCGAGCGGATCGAGTCGACGTCGGACAGGTCGGCGGGCACGGCGAGGAACTCGCGCCCGAGCTCGGCTACCTCCGATCCGAGCGTTGCCAACCCCTCCGGGCTCCTTGCGATGCCGATCACGTCAGCCCCTGCAGCGGCCATCGCGACGCCGATCGCCTTGCCGATCCCTCGCGATGCTCCCGAGACGACCGCAACGGACCCAGCCAGCGCGCCGTGGTCCGACGATCCCGACCCCCAGGGAGCGGGCGGAGCGCCCTGAGCACTCACGCCACGGAGAACATCTCGATCAGGCGAGGCGCCTGGTGCGGAGCGGCGGCCCGCAGGATCGGAACCTGCACCCCGACGTCGCGGAACTGTTGGATCCGCTTCTCGACCTCCTCGGGGGTGCCGCTCGCCGTCATGCCCTCGACGTAGCTGTCCGGCACCGCAGCGACGAGCGCCTCCTTGCCACCCCGCCGCCACGCTTCCTCGAAGATCGGAATGTCTTCCTCGTGCATGTACGGTTCGCCGACCAGCTTCTTCGGCTTGATGATGAAGGGAAGCTGGATCGGGTCGAGCTTGCTCGCGACCTCCCAGCGGATCGCGTCGAGGGCGGACTTGTGATCGTCCTCCACCGAGCAGTTGATCAGCTGAGCGACCTTGAACGTCGACCAGTCCCTCCCCGCCGCTTCGCACGACTCGCGCACGATCTTGAGCGCGTTCGCGCTGTACTCCGGTGAGCAGATCGCATTCAGGAGCACACCGTCGCCGATGCGTCCGGCGATGCGCAGCCCCGCACGGCTCGTCGCGGGAATGTACATCGGAATCTCCGTACGCACGGGCGTCCAACCCAGGCGCACATCGTCGAAGTGCACGACCTGGCCGTGGTAGCTGACGGTCTCGCCGGTGAGGATGAGACGGATCGACTCCACGTACTCGATGAGCGCCTGCGGCGGGTCGGCCGGCGGGAGCCCGTGGCGCACGGCGTGGGTCGTCGTGCACGCCCCCGGCGCCAGCATCATCCGGCCCCCGGTCAGCTCGTCAAGCGACGCGAGGGTCTGCGCCATGACGAGAGGGGTGCGGAGCCGGGTGATCTGGGTGCACCCCAGCGTGAGCCGCTCGGTCGCGAGCCCGCACGCGGAGAGCGCCGTGACCGAGTCGCGCATCAGCTCGATCGTCTCGGAGAAGAAGCCGATCTCGAAGCCGGCCTCCTCGGCGCTCTTCATCCACTGCGCCATCTGGCGAGCGTCCGCCTTGGGGTCGTAACCAGTGCCGAAGCCAACTTGTGCCATGAAGGGACGATATCAAGGGTATCTCTTGATGTCAAGAAACCGTGGGTAAAGAAATCCTGGCGCTACGATGACAACTCGCGTACCGCCTGGCCTGGGACGAGGAGCGGCGGCCCGGACGTGCTGAGTCGGTGCGGCCGAACAGGGTGAGCTCCGTACTCGGCGCGCCTATCCCCGGCGCCCCCAGTTCTCCGGCCCGCTCAGCTCCCCGGCGCCCCCAGTTCTCCGGCGCGCTCAGCTCTCCGGCGCGCTCGGCAGCTGCGCGCTCAGTCGTCGGCGCGCTCGGCAGACGGCTCGGCGGTCTGCCGCCTGCCGCCCCAGCGCCGCACCATGCCGCGCTCGATGGCGAAGTGGTCGAGCAGCCGCCCGATCGTGTGGTCCACCATCTCATCGAGCGACTGCGGCCGAGCGTAGAAGGCCGGTACCGGAGGGGACACGATGGCCCCCGCACGTGCCACGCGCAGCATGTTCTCGAGGTGGATGACCGATAGGGGGGCCTCGCGCACCAGCAGCACGAGCTTGCGCTGCTCCTTCAACGTGCAGTCCGCAGCGCGGTGGAGGAGGTTCTGGGAGAGCCCATTGGCGATCGCCGCGAGCGACTTCATGCTGCAAGGCGCGACGATCATCCCGTCCGCAAGGAACGACCCGCTTCCCACCGGCGCGCTCATGTCGTCCTCGGGGTACACGACGTCTGCCAACTTGGCCACGGTGGCTGCGCGGTAGTCCGTCTCCAGCACGATCGTCTTGCGCGCCCACTCGCTCATCACGAGGTGGACTTCGATAGGCTCGTCTCGCAGCGCTTCGAGCAGCCGGATCCCGTAAATTGCCCCGCTCGCTCCGGTCATTCCCACGATGACCCGGCGAACCTCGCCGCCGCATCCCGCATCGCTCAGCTCCGGGTGCTCGAACGCGGTCGCAGGCGTTGGGGCCCGTTCGGCTGCCTGACGAGACACGGTCACGACCGCGATCCCGCCGGATCGTCCTGCGCAGCTCCCGCCTTGGCCTCCTCGATGAGCTCGAGGAGGCGCTCAGGACGGATCGGCACGCGGGAGATACGGACGTCCAGAGGGCGCAGGGCATCGACGATCGCGTTGGCGACCGCGGCAGGCGGACCGACGGCCCCGCCCTCCCCGCATCCCTTGATCCCGAAGGGGTTCACCTTGGAGGGGAACACCTGGTGCCCGACCGTGATCGGCGGGACCTCGGTCGTAGTCGGGAGCAGGTAGTCCATGTACGTTCCGGTGAGGGGCTGCCCGGCGGCGTCGTAGATCACCTCTTCGGTGAGGGCCTCGCCAAGCCCGAGGGCCACCCCGCCCTGCACCTGACCCTCCACGATGGTCGGGTTCAGCATCTGCCCGCAGTCGTCGACCGTCATGTAGCGCAAGACTCGCACGAAGCCGGTCTCCTCGTCGACCTCCACTACCGCGACGTGCGTTCCCGATGCCCACGTGACGGTCGGTGGCACGTAGTAGTGCTCCGCTTCGAGCACCGGCTCCATCCCTGCAGGCAGCCGGCTGCGCGGCCCTGGGGCCGCGGCCCGGGCGACGTCGCCGAGGCTGAGCGTTCGGCTGGGCGTCCCATGAACCGTGATGGTGCCCTCCTCCAGATCGAGGTCCGACGCCGAAACCTCGAGCAACTCGGCCGCGATCGCGAGCGCCTTCTCGCGGACGAGCGCGGCGGCCACGCCCGTCGCGGTGCCGGCGGTCACGGCGCTGCGACTCGCGAACGTTCCGATCCCGTAGGCGATGTAGTTCGTATCGCCCATGCGCACGGTCACGTCGTCAGGGGTCACGCCGAGCTGGTCGGCGCACACCTGCGCGAGGGTCGTCGCGAGGCCCTGGCCGTGCGCGTTGGCCCCCGTGTACACGGTGACACGCCCGTTCGTGTCGACGCGGACGAGGGCTCCTTCGTGCGGCCCGAACCCTGAGCCCTCCATGTAGCTGGAGAAGCCGATGCCGAGCCGCTTCCCCTCGCGACGCGCCTCGGCCTGCTCCTTGCGAAATGCCGCATAGTCCACGAGGTCGCAGAGCTGAGCAAGTTGGGCGGGAAAGTCCGCCGGATCGAAGACGACATCGACGCCGTCGCGGTACGGGATGCCCGCGTGGTACGGCATCTGCTCGGGACGCACCAGGTTGCGCCGCCGGCACTCCACCGGGTCGATGCCCGTCTCGTGCGCCACGATGTCGACGACCCGGTCC
>JAJZZB010000220.1 GCA_021797795.1 Actinomycetes bacterium
GGACCTCGAAAGGCGGGCGGTGCCGTACGTGCTGGCGATGCCCGCAGTCGAGGCGGGCGACATAGTCCCCGGCCTCGTCCAGCTGGAAGCCGGTGATCGAACGCTCCATCCACACTCCAGCCTCGCCTGGCGGTGGCCGGGCGCCCCCGTGGCACCGGGCTCCGCCGCCTCCCCGGCGGCCTGCGACCGCCGAGCCGTCTCGAGGCTAGACCGCTCCCGGTCCGCCATGAGACGGCGCCGGAGCACGGGAAGCCGACTGGCCGCTCGCCGGCCGGCGACGACAGCGAGGGTCTCCTTCGTCCCGGACGAGGTCCACCGGGGCCTCGAGGAGGGCCGCCGGAAGGCGGGCGCCACCTCGCTCCAACGCAGCGACTGGGGCCCCGGCGCCGATGGGCAGGCGGAAGGGGGAGGCGTCGATCCCGCCCGCGGGGTGGACCTCACTGGGTCAGATCGCGTCGCCGGGGCGCCGTCGCCCTCGAGGCTGGCGGTGGCACCGACCTTCGGGCGGGGGGAGAGACGCTTCCCGGGCGCCGTGACAAGTGGCAGCGTGCGAGACCACGGGGGGCCGGATCCAAGCTCCACCTTGGAGGAGAAGGCCGGCATGTGGCGAGCTCCACACCACCAGGCGGGGAAGCGAGCACCCACCGTCGCCGCATCACGCGTGCTCCTTGCTCGGGGAACGCCGGGCGACCTTGCCTGCCGGGGTGCACCCGTGACGGGCCGGGCGGGCGCACCTGGGCCGAGGTGCCCGGGGTGCGCCGGCCCGGCCGAGCCGCTGGGGAACAGCTCAGCCGGGCCGGCTCGCCGCCGCCCTCAGCTCCCGCCGGGCGAGTTGGCGGGGCTTCGGACAGGTGGCGAGAACGTTGCCGGTCCGCCTCCGGCAGTCGGGGCAGATCGCCTCGCCCCGAGGGGTGCGCCACCGCACGCCACCGCAGGCGGTGCAGCGATCGAGGCTGCGGCTGCACGACCACCCCCCGTAGCGGCGGCTCGCGAGCGGGCAGCCGCGGCCGGAGCAGACGGCGAAGGCATCGTCTGGCACGATTGCGGCAACCGGGCAGAGCTCGACGCAACGGGTGCAGTCGTCACAGGCGAGCGGGTCGATCCAGTAGGTGACGAGGTACGAGTCGCTCTGGCGCAGCGCGCCGGTCGGACAGGCGAACTCACAAGCCCCACAGCCGATGCAGTCCGGGGTGACGGCGAAGGCCACGCCGGCTCGCGCCTCAGGCCCCGGCCGTCGCCGGCTCGCCCGTCGGGGCGGCGGCGGCGTCGAGGAACTGCTGGATCGTCTCGGCGTAGCGGAAGACCCGGTCACGCCGGACCGGGTCGTCCCCCTTCACCTCGAGCGGCACGCCGGCGAGGCTGAGCGCGTTGAAGGTGTGCTGCAGGTCGGCACCCCCGTGGGTGGCGATGTTGTCGAACATCTCGGCGAAGGTGGCGAGCTCCCCCTCGACGACGGCATCGGCGTCGAAGGCCGAGAGGTCCTCGAGCTCTCCGGACGAGGACAGCTCGTAGCCGTCGAACACGACTCCGAAGCTCCGTGTGGCCCTCTCGGGCTCGCGCATGGCGAAAGCGAGGCGCAACTCGGCGAAGCCCAGGCGCTCGAAGTCGAGCACGCGGCTCGCCCGCGCCGCCAGGGCGTCGAAGAACGCGCCGCTCGGGAAGGTGGCGGCCGCCTCGTCATGCGACATGGCTCGCCTCCGCCGTCGCCCGCCCGGCCGGGCCGACCCCGGCGATGCCCTCGAGGAGGGGCCCGGGGAGCCGGATCCGGGCCCGGCGGTCGAGTCCCGCCCTCGCACAGCGCTCGAGGTACTCCTCGATGACCCGCGTGCGCAGGATGTCGGCGGCCCCGAGGGCAAGCTCCTCGGCCTGGCGCACTCCCCCGGCCGCCAGGATGGTCGTCGGCTCGACGACCTCGGGCGTGGTGAAGAGCACGGAGATGAGCTCCTCTCCCCGGTCCAGGTAGGCATGGAAGTCCTCGGCGAGGGAGGGATCCCGCTGCAGGCGGTAGCGCAGGTGCATGGTCCCGTAGGCCACATGGCGGGCCTCGTCCTGCATGCAGAGGCGAAAGATCCGCTTCTCGACCGGCGAGGGGGCGAGGAACTCTCCGGCCCGGAAGAGCGACAGCACGATCCCCTCGCCGAGCAGGTGCATGAGCGCCGAGCCCTCGTCGTAGGTCTCGGCGTCGAGGATCAGCTTCAGGAACTGCTCGACGACCGCCTTGGCCCGGCCGAGGCCGCCCCCGCCGGCGAGCGCCCGCTTGCGGAAGACCTCGGTGTGGCGGGCCTCGTCCATCACCTGGGTGCAGAGGAACATCTTCGCCTCGACGAAGTCGTGGTTGATCCGCCACAGCCACTTCGCCGGGAAGTCCGCTGCCACCATCTCGACCTCCGAGAGCACGGTGGCGAGCTGGCACATGGCGTGCTCGAGATCGGGCGGCAGCTCGGCGAGCTCGGACCAGGGGACGTCACGAGTGGCGCTCCACTGCCGGCTGACAGCCTCCTCGTACAGCTCCATGACGTTGTCGGACCAGACCTGGGCCTTGTCGTTGATCGTGTAGCCCATGTCGGGCACGTCCTCGTCGACCGCCGAGCCCCTCGGTGCCATGGTGCGGCGGGGGGGCCGCTCGGGCACCTCGCCGTAGGAGCCGACGGCGATGTCGCGCAGGGTGAGCCCCACGCGGCTCGGCGTCGCCCGGACGCCCCACTCCGTTCCCGGCTCCTTCAGCCAGCCGAGGTCGAACTGCCCCTTGGCGGCACGTTCCAGATAGGACAGGTCGGCGCTCAGCTCGCCCACGGCGATCCTCCTCTGGTCGGGCACCGCCTGGAACCCCACCACCTGTAGTGCGGTGCTGTACGTAATATAGACCGCTATTCGAACGAGTCAAGGGCCGCATCCCGGCCGGGGGCCGGGCGGCCCGCCACAGGCTCAGCTGCCGGCGGGCGGATCCTGTCGAGGGGCCGGGCCGACGCCCCGGAGGGGCTCAGGCTCGGGTCGCGACCGAACGGGTGGGCGCAGGTGCCCCGGTGCCGTTCTCGAGCGACTGGGCGAGGCGGCGGAGGAACGAGCGCAGCGTGGCCCGGGCACGCCGCTCGAGATCGTCCGTGCGGCCGCCCGCCTCCTCGTGCCAGGCGCCCGAGACGCTCACCTCGCAGCGCTCGGGGTCGAGCGCGCTGACGCTGAGCTGTCCTTCGAAAAAGCTCGGGGGCGTCGCATCGGCGAGGCGCCAGGCGAGCAGGTACCCCTCGCCATCTGCTGTCGCGCCGTCGGAGAGCTCGCCTGCGACGGGCAGGATCGAGACGTCGACGCCCTGGCGTCGGCGTCGTGAGGCGGGCGGGGAGTCGGGCGAGGTCGCCTGGGCGAGGAGTGCCGGCAGTCCGCGTCCGGACCGCGCGAGGCCGACACGGACATCGGGAGCCGACGCCTCCACCTGGACCAGGTCCTGCAGATGGACGACGAAGGGGTGAGCGCGGTGCGAGTCGGCCGGCACGGCGTAGGTGCCCGCCGCGATGGCCTCGTCCCGAGCGGCCACCGCCGCCAGGCTCGTCTCGGCGAGCAGCTCCCTCAGCACCGTCGTCGCTGCCGACCAGGTCTCGTGGAGGGGGCAGACCTCCTCCCAGCGGCACGGGCCCTCCCCGAGGGCGCAGCGCTCGGCCCGAAGCGGGCCCTCGGCTGCCTCCACGACCTCGAGGACCGTGATGTCGCGCGGGTGTCGGCGCAGGCGGTACCCGCCGTCGCGCCCCGCCTTCGAGACGGCGAGGTCGGAGCGCACGAGGTCGGCCAGTATCTGAGAGGCGAAGGTCCGGGGCACCTCGGTGTCCTCCACCACCTCTCTGATCTTGCGGGAGCCCCCTTGGTCGTAGGCACGCGCAAGAGAGATCGCCGCCCGCATCACGTAGTCCCCCCGCTTGGACAACGTCATGTCCATAAGTCCAGGTCCTGTCTCTCGTTTCACGACAGGCTAGCGCCGGCGGGCAGGCTGCCCGGGCCTTGCGGGCGGCGCTCAGCCCACGAGCGCCGCCTCCGCCGGGTCCTCTCCCTCGGCCCGGGCACCGAGCGCAGCCGCGAAGGGCGCCGTGCCGGCGTTCTCGGCCTGACCGCGCCGCCGCGGGCCGAAGGCCGCCTCGGCCAGCACCCCGGCGCCACGGGACTCGAACGCCTGCCGCATCTCCGACAGGGCTCCGCGAGGATTGACCCCGTAGGTGCAGAAGACGCCGACCTGCTTGCCGGCGAGACGGGGCAGCTGCGAGAGCCAGGCGCGCATGGCGGCCGCCGGGTGCACCCCGGCCACGACGAAGCCTTCCACCCAGCTCCCAGCCACGATGACGTCGGCGTTGGCAAGCTCGAGCGGGCCCACCCGCCCGATCGGAAGGGTGCGAACCCGGTGCCCGGCGTCCGAGAACTCGGCGGCGAGCGCC
>JAJZZB010000042.1 GCA_021797795.1 Actinomycetes bacterium
GGCGACCAAGAAGCTCCCCGCCCCTGTCGTCGGGATCGCCGCCACCTCGACCGGCTACCTGCTCGTCACCTCGAAGGGCAACGTCTACAACTTCCACACGCCCTGGTACGGATCGACCCTGCGGACGACCCTCCCCGCCCCTGTCGTCGGCATCGCCGCCACCTCGACGGGCTACCTCCTCGCCACCTCGAGGGGCAACCTCTACAACTTCAACACGCCCTTCGAGGGCTCGCTCTCACGGCGCAGCATCCCGTCGCCCATCACGGGGATCGCCACGGACTCCGGCGGCTACCTCTTCGCCTCGGCGAGGGGTGACGTCTACACCTTCACGACGCCCTTCTACGGCTCGCCAGCCACGAAGTAGCCCTCCTGGGGCATCGGGCTCCCAGGTCGCCGTCTCCGCTGTGGCCCGCCCGCATCCGCAGCGGGATCCTCCTCGACCTTCCCCGAGGGGCCGATCCTGGCTCTCGGGGACCTTCCAGAATGGCGGAGCCGAGAGCGCTCAGCTCAGCGCGAAGAACCCTAAGAACCAGAAGGTGCCGTTGTTGCCGATCGCCCTGGTCACGGTGAGGAAGAAGTAGGAGACGATGAGATCGGCGGCCGGCTGGCCATCCGGGCGGCGGTAGTCGGGCCGTGCAGCCTCCCCAGTCGCTTCCCGGGCGCCCCCCCGGGGGTGCGCGTGCTCATGACGACAGCGGCGACATCATGACCCCGGCTCCTGACCACGCCGACTTCATCACCACGCTGACGCGGCCCGGCGGAGCTCTTGGCTGACGGCGAGATGGGGCTCCTGCCGGTGTGCAGTGCGGAAGGGCGTCTCGAGGGTGTCGGCACGGACCGTGACATCGTCATGAAGGCAAGGGCAGGGATCCGGCCACCACGAGCGCCGGCGAGCTCACCGGAAAGGAGAGGTCGTCACGATCGGAGCTGACGACAGCGTCGACGAGGCGATGGAGACGATGAACCGTCACCAGGTGAGGCGGCGCCCTGTCATCCACGGGCGCGAGCTCGTCGGCTGGGTGAGCCAGCCGGACGTCGCCCGCTCGATCCCTGCCGGTCGCGTCGGCGAGCTCGTCGGGGCGACCGGCAGGGCCGGAGCCGTGGCTACCGCCGCCCAGCGATCTGTCGCCCGGCGGAACGTGAAGAAGGCGGCCGCTGCCGCCACACGCAAGCCGACGGTCGCCTCGATGTCACAGACCACGCACCAGGCTCTCGGCCGTCAAGGGGGCGGCCGTCGCCCTCCGCTCGCGCACCGGTTCGAGCGAGCCGAAGACCCGCCGGGAGCCCTACCAGGAGGCCGGCGCAGGGAGCTGCCGGGCCGATCGAAGATGGGCGGCGACGAGCTGGCACAGCCCCTCGGGAGACGCTGACCCCCCGTCGCCACCGCCCCTCGTCGACAGCCATGACGCTCCCGTGAGCAGCCCGGGCGACTCCGCCGGCAAGGGGCGGGCCGTGCGGGTCGAGCCAGACGATCGACCAGGTCCCGGCCGCAGCCGGACTCCCTCTCGAGCCCGGGCAGCTGGCGCTTCCTGCCAGGTCGTCGTCACCTACGAGCTCGGAGGCTGATCGCCGCGGTTCGGCGCCGGCGAGCATCCCAGCCCGGCGCCTCCCGGCACCCGCGAGCTCAGGACTCGACGAGCGAGCGCGTGAGCGAGATGGCCGCCGTGAACCGGCGGTAGAGGCGCACCGGATCGCCGTCGCGGAACGTGACGGTCCTGGCGCCCGCGCGTTCGCTCCCTGGGAGGGTGGTCACGAGCTCGGCCATGTCGGCCGTCAGCCAGCTCACCTCGAGCGTCGCCGGTAGCCCGATGTGCGGAAGGGAGACCCCCCCGTCCTGCACGCGCTGGATCGCCTCGGCGGCCCCTGAGCGAATGAGCTCGCGGGCGAGCTCAGGGTGGAGGCTCTCGGCGCAATAACGCGACACCGACTCCTTCACGACGACGCCGACCGCATCGGGGAACCACGGCCGGGACTCCTCGATCGTGACCTGGTCACCGGTGACGAGGGCGACCGGCACGCCATGGCCGAGTGCCACCAACCCGTTGATGCCCGCCTCGCCCGCCACCGTGCCGTTCAGCCTCACCTCGCTGATCGCCCGCGGGTTGTAGGTGTGGGAGAGGACCCCGTTCGAACCCATGGAGCCGTGATAGGAGACGAACAGCACCGCCTGGTGGTCCGGGCTGAGGCGTTCCATCATGTAGAGCGGCTTGTGCCGGCCCGAGGCGTAGCTGGCCCTCCCATGGAGCTGTTCGGGAGGAAGGTTCGCCATCAGGCCGTGGGAGTCGTTGACGAGGACCTCGTCGGCGCCGGCGTCGGCGCAGCCGTCGATGGCAGCGTTCACCTCGGCGAGGAGCAGCCTGCAGCCTGCCTCGTAGGCAGCCCCGGGCGGACGGCACTGGGACCAGTCGACGACCCCGGCGGTCCCTTCCATGTCGCTCGAGATGAACACCCGCACGGCGGCATGTTACGGCTCTGCCTCTCCTGGCAGAGCGAGGAACTGTGACCAGACTTGCTGTCCGGGCAGGTGACGAGGCCGGGACCCAAGGCCATGGCGAGTGCCGTGTCGCACGATGCGGAGGCCCGGGGCGCAGGACAGCGAGACGCGAGGACGGGAGCCGGAAAGGTGACGACGGAGTCCCCACGGGGCGGACGCGCGACGCGACGGCGAAAGGAGACATATCCGCCCTGGTGCCTGACCGAGACGACGCTGTGTCACACCAGTCGCGCTGTTGACACCGCTCCCCCCTTGCGACGATGCGATCAGGCGCGCCCGATCACGACAGCGCGCCGCGCTGGCGGCGGGACGGCTTGGCACCTTCCTCCCTGGCCGCGTCGCCGGGTTCGAGTCCGAGATGCTGAAGACCCGCGTCGCCTACGACTGCTGCGCCCGCCACCGGGTCGCTGGGCCTGCCCGTACGCCGACGTCTGTGAGCAGGTGCAATAACTACGTCACCACAGCTCCGTTACAAGACACCGCCCACCTCGGTCCGGTGGCCTTCTGTGCAGACAGCGGTTGAGGGTCAGCGAGCGTTGATGTAGTCGTACAGCTCCTTGCGGTGCTGCTCGAGCTCACCGAGGCGGGTCTTCACGACGTCCCCGATGCTCACGATGCCGCCGAGACGGCCGTCGCCGTCGACGACGGGGACGTGGCGGATGCGCCTGTCCGTCATCACCTCGACGAGCGAGTCGGTGTCGTCCTCGGGGGAGCAGGTGTAGACGGTCGAGGACATGATCGAGGAGACGGGGCGCTCGAGGAGCGCTCCACCGCCCTCGAGACCCCGGACGACGTCCCGCTCGGAGACGATGCCGTCGATCCGGACACCGTCAGCCGAGACTACGAGGGCTCCGACTCCGTGACGGGCGAGGTCGCCCACCGCCTCGGCGACGGTGGCCCCGGGACGGATCGTGGCGACGACGGTGCCCTTCGACGAGAGCAGGGCTGCGATTCGCATGGCTCGGGCCTCCCGGATTTCACAAGATCACGAGAGCTTACCCACAGTCAGCATGCCCTGCGCCCGGGCAGAGGTCCGCCTCCCGCGCGACACTCCGGAGATGAGCTCCCCGCCCGCCGACAGGGTCGTGCTCGTGACAGGAGCCTCGGCCGGGATTGGGCTCGCCACGGCCGAGCGGCTCTCGGCCGCCGGGTGGCGGGTCGTCGGGGCCAGCCGCCGGGGGAGCGCCCCAGGTCGGTCGGTCTGGAAGGGCCTTGTGATGGACGTCGACGACGACGAGTCTGTCCACCTCGGCGTCGTCGAGCTGCTCGCCTCGCACGGCCGCCTCGACGCCGTCGTCGCCGGAGCCGGCTGGGGGCTCGCCGGGCCCGTCGAGCACACGCCGCTCGAGGACGCCAAGGCGCAGTTCGAGACGAATTTCTTCGGCGTCGTGCGGGTGGTGAGCGAGGCGCTCGGGCCGATGCGCGCCGGAGCCGGTGGCAGGGTCGTCATCGTGAGCTCCCTGGCCGGCGTCGTCGGGATCCCGTTCCAGTCCTTCTACAGCGCGAGCAAGTTCGCCCTCGAGGGCTACGGCGAGGCGCTCGCCTACGAGGTGGCGCCGTTCGGCATCGACGTCACCCTCGTCCAACCGGGCAACGTGCGGACCGAGTTCACCGCACGGCGCCGCCGGGTCGTTCCTCCGCCGCGGGATCCCTACGACGCCGCCATGGAGCGGGCGGTCGGCGTCATGGAACGGGACGAAGCCGCTGGCGCCGCTCCCGAGCTCGTCGCCCGGGCGATCGAGGGGGTTCTCGACTCCCACCGGCCGCCCCGGCGCGTCAGCGTCGGCAAGGCGGGCGAGCGCATGGGAGTGTTCGCCAAGCGGTTGTTGCCCTACCGGGCCTTCGAGCGAGCCGCCCGCTCCAGCCTCGGCGTCTGACCCGGCTCGAGGGCGGCCGGGCGGGGCGGTTTCCTCTCCCGCCAGGCCGGCGGGCGCGTACCGACGGCCACGAGCGCCGCCAGACCGACCGCCATGAGGAGGTCGCCCGGGCTCGCCACGGCGGCGAGCGGCCGGATCGGGATCCAGTCGCCGAGGAGGGCGACAAGCCCGCCGTGGCCGGGAGAGAGGAGGACATGCTTTCCGAGGTGCCCCCGCGCCACGCCGGACGTCGTCATCCCCGCCCTCCGCAGTGCGGAGGCCGACACCGGCATCGACCCGTCAGCGACGATCGGGACGAGGTTGGCGAGCCACCCGAGGGCCACGGCCGAGAGGGCGACCCGGTCGGGGGAGGGGCGGTGGCGGAGGTTGAGCAGGATCCACACCCCGACGAGGAGATCGGACCCGACGACGAGGGTGGCGCGGGGCCCCGCAGGGACGTTCGTGCGCGCCGAGACGGCGCCGAGGGCGACCTGGACCACGACGGCGAGCGCCACGACCCCGAGGTGGCGAAACCTCATCCCGCCGAGGCGGGAGAGCCGGCCACCGGCGAGCCGCCCGGCGAAGGCCCCGAGGAGGAGTGCGAGAGGGAGAACTGCCATGGAGGCGTCACCCCGCAGGGCGGCGACTCCGCCCTGCGGGGTGGTCGCTCAGGCGTGCAGGTGGAAGCCCTGCCAGATCACCGCGGCACCGGCGAACCACGCCGCTGCGATCCCGCCGAGGGCCGATGCCAACGCCACAAACCGCCGTCCTGTGTGCATGTGATGTGCTCCCCTTTCGGCCGGACCCCGCCGGCCTCGGAGGGAACAGAGCGCGTTGCGCCGCGGCTGATACAAGATTCCTCCTTGTGCCCCGCAGGCCTCCTGCGCGTACACTGCCGGGACGTGGCGGAGGAGGAGTTGGCGGCGCTCGTGGAGGCGGCCCGTGACGGCGACCAGCTCGCCTGGAAGATGATCGTCGCCCGCTACCTCGACCTCGTTTGGGCGATCGCCCGTGGGCACTCGCTCGACCACTGCGACGCCGCCGACGTCAGTCAGACCACCTGGCTCAGGCTGTACGAGCAGCTTCCCCGGCTGAGGGAGCCCGAGAAGGTCGGCGCCTGGGTGGCGACGACGGCGCGTCGGGAGTCGCTCAGGATCTCCCGCCAGCGCCGGCGCCAGCGGGCCGAGCTGCTGCCGGCCGACTGCCCCTCGACGGCGCCCGCCGTCGAGGACTCACTGCCCGAGCTCGTGGCCGAGAGGGACCGCCTCTTCTGGAGCGCCTTCGGTGACCTGACGCCGCCCTGCAAACGCCTCCTCCGGGCGCTCATGGCGGACCCGCCGCCGAGCTACGCAGAGGTGAGCGCCGCTCTCGGCATGCCCGTCGGCAGCATCGGGCCGACGAGGGCGCGCTGTCTCGAACGGCTCCGGGCGCACCTGCTCAATCTGTCGGCGCCGCGCGGCCGGGAGGCGCTGTGACCGGCAGGGGACGCGACCGCCGGTCCCGCAAAGGGGCGACGATCGTGCCGATCGAGGAGCTGACGCGCGAGGCGACCTTCCGCCGCCTCGCCGAGCTCGCCCGCCGTACCGACCCGCCGCCGCCGGAGGTGGCGCAGGCGGCCATGTCGACTCCCGATGACGTCGCCAAGGTGACCCGCTGGCGCTCGGTCGACGACGAGCTGGCCTCTCTCGTCTACGACTCCGAGCAGGACCTCGAGCTGTACGAGAACGTCCGCTCGCTCTCCTCGAGCCGCCGCCTCACCTTCGAGGCGAGCGAGCTGCTTCTCGAGGTGGAGGTGACCCTCGGAAGACCCCGTGAGCTCGCCTGCCAGGTGGTGCCGCCCCAGCCGGCGGTGCTCGAGGTCCGTACCGCCAAGGGCTCGCAGGCCTGTGAGACGGACGGCTTCGGGACCTTCCATGTCTCGTCGTTGCCCCCCGGACCTGTCAGCCTCCGCTGCAGCCCTCTCAACGAGGGCGGGGAGCCCGTCGCGACCAGCTGGTTCCGCATCTGAGCCGGACGGAGGCGGCAGGGGAGTCGCTGTTCGAGATCGCCGACGGCGCGCTCGCCATGGCCGAGTCCGATCCCTCGGGAGCCCGCCTGTCCTGCCTCGCCGTCCTGGCCCGGGCCGAGGAGGATGAGGTGCGGGCCACCGCGCTCCACGGTCTCGCCATTTCGTGCCTCCACCTCGGCGAGCCCGCCGAGGCCCGCCGGTGGGCGGACGAGGCCATCGCCCTCGCCAGCCGCGCCTGCCTGCACGACCGCCTGGCCGTGCTGCGGGCGACCTCCGCCCTGCTGTCCTTCCACGCCGAGGACCCGGCCGGCGCGCTCGCCGAGCTCGACGGCGCCCTCGACGGCCCGCCCGCCGGTGCCATCTCGACGGCGACGTTGTACGGGCAGCGGGCCCATCTGTGCTTCCGGCTCGGGCGCCACGAGGAGGGGCTCGCCGACAGCGACCGCGCCCTCGGGGCGCTCCGGGGCGCCCCGAGGCGCTCGCCCCGGGCGGCCGAGAGCATCGAGGCGCGGGTGCGAGCCAACCGCGCCCTCGGGCGGTTCTGGCGGGGCGACTACCGGGCGGCCAAGGCCGAGCTGGCGACGGCCCTCGAGATGCACCGGAGGACCGGCTCGGAGCTGTTCGCCGCCCAGGTCCTCGACAACCTCGGCTGCGTTGCGACGCGCCTTGGCGAGGTGCCCTTCGCGTTGAGGTGCTTCGACGGGGCTCTCGCCGCCTACGTCGAGCTCGGGCTCCCGGTCCACCACGTCATGGCCGACCGCGCCGAGCTCCTCGTGGCGGCGCGCCTCGTGCCAGAGGCACGCGAGGCGCTCGGCGAGGCGGCCGCCGCCCTGGAACGCGCCGGCCTGGCGGCTGACGCCGCCGAGACGCTGCTGTCGCTCGCCCGGGCGTGTCTTGCCGACCACGACGTGGAGGCCTCGATCGCCGCTGCAGAGCAGGCGGAGGAGTCCTTCTCGCGACAGGGTCGGCGGACCTGGGCGGTACTCGCCTGCGAGGCCGCCGCCCGCGCCCGGCAGGCCGAGCTCGCAGAGCGCGGCGACCACCTCGGCCTGTTCGCCTCGGCCCTCTCGTCAGCCCGCTCGCTCGAGTCGGCGGGTTGGCGGCGGGAGGCGCTGGCGGCCCGGGTGACCGCCGCCGGGGCGGTGCTCGAGGCCGGGGAGGCCGACCTCGTCCTGGCCGCCGTCGGGGTGGCGACCTCCCCGAGCGGTCCGGGCTCCCCGCCCGACCGGCTCCTCGCCGCCCATGCCCGCGGGCTGGCCCTGCTCGCCGGTGGCCGGGGCGAGGAGGCGCTCGCCGCCCTCCGGGCAGCCCTTTCCCCGCCCGGGGGAGAGCGCCCCACCTCCCCTGTCCGCCTGCCCGTCGGCGACGAGAGGGAGGCGGCCCGCGGGGTCGCCGCCACGGGGCTGTCGATCGCTCTGGCGAGTGGCGAGCCCTCGCTGGTGCTCGAGTGGGCCGAGCGCGGCCGCCTGGCGAGCGCAGGGCTCCCGGGCGAAAGCGGCCTGCTGTCGCAGGCGCTCTCCGTGCTCGATCTCACCACGAGCTCGTTCGTGCTCGTCGAGTTCGTCAGCCACCGGGGCAGGCTCTTCGCCGTCTCGGCCGGAGAGGGCGGGGCCGTGCTGCACGACCTCGGCGAGGCGGCGCAGGTGGCACGGGCGCGGGCGGGTCTCCACCTCGCCCTCCGGACGCTCTCCACCTCCCCGTCGTCGGGCCGCCCGGGCGCCAGCCGCCGCGCCATGGCGTCGCTCGCCCGCCGCTCGGCGATCGAGCTCGATGCCCGCCTGGTCGCTCCGGTGCTCGCCGCCCGCCGCCCGGCTTCCCGGGTCGTCCTCGTCCCCTCGGCAGGCCTGCACGACGTCGCCTGGGGCACCCTGCCCTCGCTGTGGTCGACCGCCCTCACCGTGGGTCCGAGCGCCGCCTGCCGCCCTGCCGGCGCACGCCGGCGGCCCGGGAGAGTCCTCGTCGTCGCCGGTCCGGGGCTCGCCTCGGCGCCAGCCGAGGCGCAGGCGGTCGCCAGCTGGTACGGCGCCGCCGAGCTCGAGGTCCTCACCGGCCCGGCCGCCACTCGCGAGGCCGTCGCCTCGGCGCTGTCGTGCGCCGACCTCGCCCACCTGGCCGTCCACGGGCGATTCCGTGCCGACAACGCATCCATGTCGTCGCTCGTGCTGCGCGACGGCGAGCTCACGGTGCACGAGATCACCTCCGGCGGGCGCCGGCCGGAGTGCATCGTCCTCTCGGCCTGCGACGCCGGCCGGGTCCTCGCCCGAGGCGGCGACGATCTCGCCGGGCCGGCGCCCTCCCTCCTCGCCGGCGGGACCGCCGACGAGCGGCGGGCACACAGCGCCGTGGTGGCGGCGGTCGCCCCGCTCGCCGACCGGACCATGCCGGTGGTCGCCTCGCTCCTCCACGAGCAGCTGGCTGGCGGCCGCGACGCCGCCGGCGCCCTCGTCGAGTCGAGGCGGTCCGTCGGATCGTTGCTCGAGCGGTCCGACGAGGAGCTGGCCGCCGAGGACGAGACGACCGCAGTCGCGGTCTCGGTAGCCTGCCTTGTCGCGTACGGTGGCGATCGGATGGTGCCTGGCATGATGCGGGCCCGACTGGGAGAATCCTGAACCATGAGAGCCTCGGAGGAGCGGAACGAGGAGCGAGCCCTCGGGCGATCCGTGCGGCTCGTCGAGGAGACGGCCGAGTGCTTCGAGGCGATCGTCCGCAACGTCGAGAGCGTCATCCGGGGCAATGTGCTCGCCGTCCGATACGCCGTCACCTGCCTCGTCGCCGGTGGCCACCTCCTCGTCGAGGACGTCCCCGGCGTCGGCAAGACCTCGCTCGGCAAAGCGCTCGCCGCCTCGGTCGCCTCCCGCCAGCGCCGCATCCAGTTCACCTCCGACCTCCTTCCCTCCGACGTGACCGGCGTCAGCATCTTCGACCGGAACTCGGGCAGGTTCGAGTTCCGCCCGGGACCGATCTTCGCCAACATCGTTCTTGGCGACGAGATCAACCGGACCCCGCCGAAGACCCAGTCCGCCCTGCTCGAGGCGATGGAGGAGCGGCAGGTCACCGTCGAGGGCACCACCTACCCCCTCCCCGATCCCTTCATGGTGATCGCGACCCAGAACCCGCACGAGCACGACGGGACCTACCCGCTGCCGAACAGCCAGCTCGACCGCTTCCTCATGCGGATCCACCTCGGCTACCCCGACCCCGCCGAGGAGGTCGGTCTGCTCACCACTCACGGCGCCGACGACCCGCTCGAGCGCCTCGAGCCGGTGGCCTCGCCCGAGGACGTGGTGGCCATGACCGCCGCCGCGGGCCAGGTCCACTGTTCTCCGGCGCTCCGGCGCTACGTCGTCGACATCGCCAACGCCAGCCGCTCGCATCCGGCGATCCAGCTCGGCATGTCGCCGAGGGCGACCCTCTCCCTGCAGCGGGCCGCCAGGGCCTGGGCCCTCCTGCACGGCAGGGACTTCGTCACCCCGGACGACGTCAAGGCCCTCGCCGAGCCCGTGCTCGGCCACCGTCTCGAGCTGCGCGCCGCCCGCTCGGGTGGCCGGGAGCAGGTGGCACCGGTGATCGCCGAGGTGCTCTCGAAGGTGCCGGTGCTCGACTCTCCCCACACGGGGCTCTGAGGCGACGGGTCACCCCTCGTGTTGACCCGCCGAGGACGAGTGGTGATCGGGCTCGCCGTGGCGATGCTGGTCGCCGGCCGGATCCTCGGCGTCACCGAGTTGTTCGGCCTGGCCGCCGCCGCCGCTGCCGTCGTCGGTTTCGGCGTCACCCGAGTTCGCTCTCCGCGGCTTCGCGTGGCCCTCTCGGCCGAGATCGCCCCGCCGGTCCTCTCCGTCGGGGACCAGGCCACCCTCGAGCTGTCCGTCGAGAACACCGGCACCGTGCCGACACCGACGGGCCGGCTCCAGCTGGTGCCGACCGGTGGCGGCGACGGCCCGCTCGTCGAGGTCCCTCGCCTCGTGCCGGGCGAGCGGGCGACGGTCTCGCTCCGCCTCCCGACCGGGAGGCGGGGACGCCACGAGGTCGCCGGCTTCGACGCCGTCCTCGTCGACGGCCTCGGCACCGCCCGGCGGAGCCTCACGCGTGTCGGCACGTCGCGCTACGGCGTCCGCCCGCTGGCCGAGCCGCTGTCGGGGGCGGTGCCCTCGGGGGGCGGTGGCACGGACCTCGAGACGACGCGGTCGTCCGCCGACCGCCTCCGCTCGGGTGCCTCCCTGCTGCGCCCCTACCTGCCTGGCGACGACCTCCGCCGGATCCACTGGCCCACCACCGCGCGTATCGGCGACCTCATGGTCCGAGAGGGTGGCGACCGGGAGCGGGACGTGAGCACCGGCGTGACGGTGGTGCTCGCCCAGCGCTACATCCCGCCAGAAGGCGACGGCGGTGCCGACAGCTTCGAGGAGGCGGTGAGCATCGCCGCCAGCCTCCTCACCGCCGCCTGCAGCGAGGGGCCCTTCCGCCTCGTCGTCGTGGGGGGTCCCGACACCGGCGAGGCGGCGGGTCCTCGCCATCTCGACACCGCCCTCGAGACGCTCACCGATGTCACCGGCCGGGCGGTCCGCCCGGGCGACGAGGGGCGGGTGCCGACCCTCCCAAAGGGCGCCCTCGACGAGCGCGTCGTCCTCTTCGTCGGGGCCTGCCCCGAGGTGGCGCTCATGGCGACGCTCTTCGGGGCGGCACCCGAGCACCTCATCCCCGCGAGCTCGGCGCTCGTCGTGGTGGCGGCGGGGGCAGCCGAGAGCGGGCTCGAGCTCGTCAGTCGCAGGTACCTCTCGGTGAGCGTCCGTCTCGGCGGCTCGCTCGAGGAGCTGTGGGAGTCGGGCGAGACGGCGGCGGTGCGGCTGTGAGCCGCCCGGCCACCTCCCCACCGGTCGACGGCAACCGGAGCGCCCTCGCGCCGTGGCTCTTCCTGGCGGCGACCGACGTCGTCACCGTCTCCACCCTCGCCCGGTGCTTCTCCGGCCCCGGCGAGCTGGCGATCGCGGTCCCCACCTGCGCCGCCTGCCACCTCCTCGCCGGCGGGGGCCGCCGTCTGCTGCGTCGGGCGGGAACCGGCCCGACGCAGCTGCTCCCCGTCGTCGGCGGCCTCGGGTGGCTGCTAGCCGTCGGAGTCGCCTTCCTGCTGCCGCTGGCGGTGGTCGACGGCTCGAGCTTCTCGGGCGTGCTGCCGCTCGCGCCCACCTGGCACGTCGTGAACGGACAGCTGCAGGGCGCCTGGACGATCTTCTCGGACAGGATCGCCCCGGTCGTCGAGGCACCCGGACTGGTCCTGGTCGCCTCGTGGGCCGCCGGCGCCGTCGCGCTCGCCGCCGAGGTGCTCTACGCCGACGCCGGTCTTCCCGCCGCGCTCTCCCTCGTCCCGGCCTTCGACGTGATCGTCTTCGTCGGTACCCTCGGCACCTCGACGGGCCGGGCGGCCGAGCTCGCCCTCGTAGCGGCCTTGGCGCTTGCGTTCCTCCTCACCTCCCAGCGCGACCGGCGGGCACAGCGCACGGTCGTCATGGCCCGAAGCGCCGCCGACGAGCATCCGCAGGGGGAGCCGCGGCGCAAGGGCGGCGGGGCGGCCAGCCTGCCCGAGTTCGGCTGGGCGCTGCCGGCGCTCGCCCTCGTGGCGGCGGTCGCCGCCGGCGTCGTCGGTCCGCTCCTGCCCGGCGCGACGAGCGCACCGCTCATCTCCTGGCACGGCGCCGAGGCCGGCGGGCGAGGCACGGGCGGCACGGGCATCGGGACGAACGCCAAGCCGAACCACGTCTTTGTGAGCGACCTCGTCCAGGTCGCCGAGCAGGAGATCAACAACTCGAACGCGCTCCTTTTCACCGTCCACAGCGCCGTGCGCACACGGGAGGTGCTGCTCACCCTCGACAGGTTCAACGGCAACGCCTGGAGCCGGGGGACCGGCCCGTCCACCGCCGTCCCCCAGTTCTCCACGTCGCTGCAGAGCCTCGAGCGGCATCCGCCCGCCCCGCTGCCGCTGCAGGGGGGCGGGAAGGTCGTCGAGCAGGTCGTCGACATCTCCACCCTCGGCGGGCGCTGGCTGCCCTCGCCCGGGGTCGCCTCGGCCGTCGACGGCCTCTCGGAGGTCTCCGTGCTCGGCCACGGCGGCCCGCTCGTCTCGCCGCAGGACCTCACGGCGCATCTCACCTACGCGCTGAAGGCGGTCCTGCCGCCCTCCTCGGCCACGACTCTGAAGAGCGCCTTCCCCTTCGGCAGCGCCCCGCCGCCGGTCGACCTCAGCCTCCCTGGGCCGGTGCCAGCCAGCCTCGTCCACCTCGCACGGTCGATCGCCTCCGGCACCGGGGGCAATCCGTACCTGACGGCCCTCCACCTGCAGGACTACTTCCTGTCCGGGCACGGCTTCGTCTACCGCCTCCCCTCGGTCACCCCGACCGGGGCGATCGCGGACACGAGCCAGAGCTACCGGGCGCTCGAGTCGTTCCTGTTCGGCTCGCGGACCGGCTACTGCCAGCAGTTCGCCACCGCCTTCGCCGTCCTCGGGCGGATCGACGGCCTCGCCACCCGTGTCGCCGTCGGCTTCCTTCCCGGCAAGGAGGTGGGGCCGAACACCTACACCGTCACCGGCAGCGAGGTGCACGCCTGGCCCGAGGTCTTCATGTCGCCGTTCGGATGGGTCGGCTTCGAGCCCACTCCCGGGACCCCGCCCGCCAGCGGCAACGGCAGTGCCACCGCCTCGACTCTCCCCGGTAGCGGGACCGCGGTGCCCGTCTCCTCGCTGGCCATCAAGGCCAACTTCGCCAAGATCCGCCCCGGTGGGGCGAAGGCAGGCACCACGACCCCGCGCGCTCACCACGCCGTGCCGCCCGCCGCCCGCCAGGTCGGCAGCAGCGACGCCGCCGACGTGGCGCTCGGGCTCGTCGGCCTCGGTGTCGTCTGGGTGGGCGGGGTACCCACCTGGCGGCTGCGCAGGCGCCGCCGCGACCGCCGGGAGGCTCGCCGGGCGATCGGGGAGGCGTGGGCCTCAGCCGGCTGGATGCTGGCGGCCGCCGGGGCGCACCGGCGCCGGGCGGAGACCCACCTCGAGTTCACCGACCGGGTGCGGCGCCTCGGCATCCTCACTCCGGCGGCCTGCGACGCCCTCACCCGCCTCGCCTCGCGCATGGACCGCCTCTGGTACGCCCCGCCCGGCGCCGGCGCCGCTTCGCCCGGGGAGGCGGCCGCCGCCTGGGCCGAGGCGGCGACGATCCGACGGGCCGCCAGGCGCCGGATCGCCTGGTGGCAGCGCCTCGCCCTCGTGGTCGACCCTCGCGACCTGCTCCGGACGGCCTGAGCCCACGGCGCCCCGGCCGCCCGGTAGGGTGCTGTGGTGGCCGATCAGGCGCGCTTCGCGGAGGACACCGAGCAGTACATGGGATCGCTCTACTCCGCCGCGCTCCGGATGACGCGCAACCGTGCCGACGCCGAGGACCTCGTCCAGGAGACCTACCTGAAGGCGTACCGGGCCTACGGCTCGTTCAAGGCGGGCACCAACTTGAAGGCGTGGCTCTACAGGATCCTCACCAACACCTTCATCAACGCCTACCGCTCCAAGCGGCGGCACCCCGACGAGACCGAGCTCGAGGAGGTGGAGGACTTCTACCTCTACCGGCGCCTCGGGGGTCTCGAGGCGGCCGCCGCTGGCCGCAGCGCCGAGGACGAGGTCCTCGAGAGCTTCACCGACGAGGACGTGAAGCAGGCGATCGAGTCGTTGCCGGAGAACTTCCGCATCACCGTCCTCCTTTCTGACGTCGAGGGTTTCTCCTACAAGGAGATCGCGGAGATCACCGGCGTCCCGATCGGGACGGTCATGAGCCGGCTTCATCGGGGAAGAAGGGCGTTGCAAAAGGCGTTGCACGAGTTCGGCAAGGAGCACGGACTCGTCACCGCACAGTCCGGATGAGCCGGGGACCGGGAATGGGATCGACTGAGGAACACAACGAGCTGGACTGCCGGGAGGCCCTCCACCGCATCTACCACTTCCTCGACGGCGAGCTCACCTCGGGCCGGCGGGCCCAGATCGAGGCGCACCTCAACCACTGCTCGCCATGTCTCAACATGTTCGGGTTCGAGGCCGAGCTGCGCAAGGTGGTCGCGTGCAGGTGCCAGGAGAGCGTCCCCGACTCCTTGCGGCTTCGCATCGCCGAGGCCATCGACCACGCCCACGAAGAGACGACGGCCTAGCTGGTGTCGCCCACGCCCATCGACTGGACCGTCGCCGAGAAGGTGGCAGTGATGGTGTCCCGTCGGCAGGCGCCCGAGCTCGACAGCCGCACGCTCTCGCGGCTGCGGGACGACTTCGCCGAGATGACCCCGGTCGCCGAGGGCCTCGTCACCGAGGCCACGGGGCTCGCCAGCCTGGAAGGCCCGGCCCGGGCCGAGGTGACGGACCGGCCCGGCTGGATCCGCGCCAACATCAGGTCCTTCCGCCGGCTGCTCACGCCGCTTCTCGAGAAGAACTCCGGCGGGTCGCTCACGAGCCGGCTCCCGGCCCCCGTGGCCAAGGCGACGGCCGCCGCCGCCGGCGCCGAGCTCGGTGCCGTGCTCGGCTGGATGTCGACCCGCGTGCTTGGCCAGTACGACCTGCTCCTCACCGAGGACGCCGACATGGCGGGCGACGTCGTCTACTACGTCGGGCCGAACGTCGTCGCCCTCGAGCGGCGCCACGGCTTCCCGCCAAAGGAGTTCCGGCTCTGGATCGCCCTGCACGAGCTCACCCACCGCGCCCAGTTCACAGGGGTGCCCTGGATGCGCCGCCACTTCCTCGACCTCGTCGACGAGGGCGTCTCCATCGCCGCCCCGGACCCGAAGGCGCTCGCCGGGGCACTCACCCGCATGGCAGGGGAGATCCGCGCGGGGCGCAACCCGATCGCCGAGTCTGGGCTCGTCGGCGTCCTCGCCACGCCCGAGCAGCGGGCGGTGCTGCGCTCGATCCAGGCCCTCATGAGCCTGCTCGAGGGTCACGGCGACATCGTGATGAACCGGGCGGCCACCGAACGCGTTCCCGGGGCGCAGCGGTTCGCCGACACCCTCCAGCGGCGGCGTGAGTCGGCCGGCGGCGTGGTGAAGCTTCTCCAGCAGCTGATCGGCATGGAGCAGAAGATGCGTCAGTACCGCGAGGGAGAGCAGTTCGTCCGGGCGGTCGAGGCGGCGGGTGGACCCGAGCTGTTCGCGCTCGTCTGGCAGGGCGCGAACTACCTCCCGAGCCTGGACGAGGTCCGGGACCCGCCTTCGTGGATCGACCGTGTCGGAGGACGCTCCCGCGAGATCGCCTGATGGCAGCTCCGGCGCCGGGCCGCGCCCGGCCATGAGGCCCGGGCACCTCCGGCTGCTCCAGCCCGGCGAGCCGGCGCCGAGGAACCTCGCCCGCAGCCTGCTCGAGCGCTGCAGCTTCCCGGCCGGATCGGACCCGCCCGCAGGCTTCCCCTGCGCCGTCTCGGGAGGCGCCGACTCCCTCGCTCTCCTCGTCCTCGCGAGCGAGGCCGGGCTCCGCCCGGTCGCCTACCACGTCGACCACGGGCTGCGGCCCGGGTCGGCCTCCGAGGTGGCCCTCGTCGAGGAGGCGGCGGCCGTCCTCGGGGCGCGGGAGCCCACCTCGGGCCCGGTCGAGGTCGTCTCGCTGCGGGTCGAGCTGGCGCCGGGGCCGAACCTCGAGGCGCGCGCCCGTGCGGCGCGCTTCTCGGTGCTGCCGGGGGACGTCGCCACCGGTCACACCGCCGACGACCAGGCCGAGACCGTCCTCATCAACCTGCTGCGCGGCTCGGCCGCGGCCGGCCTGGCCGGGATGGCGCCCGGCGGCCGCCACCCGATCCTCGGGATCCGGCGGGCCGACACGAGGGCGGTCTGCCGGGAGGCCGGCATCGAGTGGCTGGAGGACCCGAGCAACGAGGACCGCGCCCCGTTGCGCAACCGGATCCGCCACGAGCTCATCCCGGCTTTGAACGAGCTGTCGGGCCGGGACGTCGTCCCGGTCCTCTGCCGCCAGGCGGGCCTGCTCTCCGAGGACGAGGCGTTCCTCTCGGGCCTCGCCTCGGTCCTCGACCCGACCTCGGCGCGCGAGCTGACCGAGGCCCCCCGCCCGCTCGCCCGTCGGGCGGTGAGGGCCTGGCTGAAGCAGGCGACGGCGGCCGAGCACCCGCCCTCCTCGGCGGCCGTCGAGCGGGTGCTCGAGGTGGCGGCCGGCTCGGTGCGGGCCTGCGAGATCGCAGGCGGCGTCTCGGTGCGCCGGAGCAAGGGCCGGCTCGTCCTCCACGGCGACGGCGTCCCGGAGGTCCAGTAACCTCCTCGCCCGTGACCGAGGGAGATGATCGAGCCGCCACGTCGAGTGATCCGGAGTGGGTGGCGAACGACCCGCTTCTCGGTCCGGTCGTCGTCTCGGCCGATGAGATCGCCGCCAGGGTGGTGGAGCTCGGAGCGGAGATCTCGAAGGACTACGCCGAGCGCCCGCCGCTCCTCGTCGGCGTGCTGAAGGGCGCCTTCGTCTTCCTCGCCGACCTCGCCCGGGCCATCAGCCTGCCGGCCGAGCTCGACTTCATGGCGGTCGCCTCCTACGGGACGGCGACGAAGACGAGCGGCGTGGTGCGGATCGTGAAGGACCTCGACATCGACCTGACGGGCCGCCACGTCATCGTGATCGAGGACATCGTCGACAGCGGCCTCACCCTGTCGTATCTGAGGAAGAGCCTCCTCGCGAGAGGACCCGAGTCGCTCAGCATCTGCACGCTGCTCAAGAAGACCGGCCAGCAGCGGGCGGACTTCGACGTCGAGTACGTCGGGTTCGAGATCGACCCCGAGTTCGTCATCGGCTACGGGCTCGACGTCGCCGAGCGCTACCGCAACCTCCCGGACCTTCGGGTCTACCTCGCCGGGGAGCCGGAGTGAGCGTCGACCGGGCCCGCGTCGAGGCGGCCGTCGCCGAGATCCTCGCCGCCATCGGCGAGGACCCGACCCGAGAGGGCCTCGAGCGCACCCCGGCCAGGGTGGCGAGCATGTACGAGGAGCTGTTCGGGGACGCCGACGAGTCGCCCGACCGCTTCCTCACCGTCACCTTCGCCGCCGAGCACGACGAGATGGTGATGGTGCGCGACATCGCCTTCGCCTCGCTCTGCGAGCACCACCTCGTCCCCTTTCTCGGCAAGGCGCACGTGGCCTACATCCCCTCGACGGAGGGACGGATCACCGGGTTGTCGAAGCTGGCCCGGGTCGTCGACGGCTATGCCCGGCGCCTGCAGGTGCAAGAGCGCATGACCTCGCAGGTGGCCGACAGCATCGAGCGGGTCCTCCACCCCCGCGGCGTGCTCGTCGTGATCGAGGCCGAGCACCTCTGCATGTCGATGCGCGGCATCCGCAAGCCGGGGACGCTGACGGTGACCTCGGCGGTCCGGGGGCTGTTCCGTCACGACCCGGCGACGAGGGCGGAGGCGATGGCCTTCGTGCGGGGAAGCCGGTCGCAGCCGGCGTGAGGCTCTACGCTTCCCCCGTGAGTCCGCTCGTGATGGGGATCCTTAACGTCACTCCGGATTCCTTCTTCGACGGCGGTCGTTACTTCGATCACGATGCCGCCCTCCGCCGTGGGCGCGAGATCCTCGACGAGGGCGCCGACGTCGTCGACGTCGGAGGCGAGTCGACACGGCCCGGGGCGCACCCGGTGGCCGAGGCCGAGCAGCTGGCGCGGGTGCTCCCGGTCCTCGAGGCGTTGGCCGAGGACGACCGCGTGCGGGCCGGCACGGCGCGCCTCTCGATCGACACCACCTCGCCCGGCGTGGCCCGGGCCGCTGTCAGAGCCGGTGCCACGATCGTGAACGACGTCTCCTGCGGCCTCGCCGCGGTGGCGGCCGAGACCGGGGCGACCTACGTCGCCATGCACGCCAAGGGCACGCCCGAGACGATGCAGACGGCGCCGCAGTACGACGACGTCGTCGGCGAGGTCTGCGCCTTCCTCTCGGACCGGGCCGGGGCGGCCGAGGCGGCGGGCGTGAAGGAGGTCTGGGTCGATCCCGGCATCGGCTTCGGCAAGACCGCCCGCCACAACCTGGCGCTCCTCGCCCGGCTGGAGCGGATCGTCTCGCTCGGCTGGCCGGTGCTCGTCGGGACGAGCCGCAAGTCCTTCCTCGGCCGGCTGGCGGCGGGCGGCCCCGAGGCGGCCCCCCGCGGGGTCGAGGAGCGCTTCGAGGGCTCGCTCGCCACGGCTGCCTGGTCGATGGCCTGCGGGGCGGCGGCCGTCAGGGTGCACGACGTCAAGGCGACCGTCGGGGCCGCCCGCCTCGTCTCGCTCGCCTCGGGGGGCGAGGGGTGAGGGGCCGCTGGGCGGCGGGCATCGTCCCCCGCAACTTCGCCTGGATCATCAGGGACCGGCTGGCCGTCTCCGAGCGACCGGGCGGGTACGCCCGCAACCACAGGAAGGTGCGGCGCCACGAGGAGCTGCTCTGGCTGAAGGCGCAGCACTTCGACCGCGTCGTCTCGATCCTCGGCTCGACCCACAACCTGCACGCCTACGACGAGCTGGCGCTCGCCTGGGCGCACTTCCCGATGCCGGCCGGAGGCGATCTCACCGAACCGCTCTCGGATCTCTACCCGGCCGTCTGCGGCTGGCTGCGGGACGGCGAGCGCCTCCTCGTCCACCAGGACGAGCTCGGCGACCGGCTGATGGGGGTCATCGCCGGCTACCTGCTCTGGAGCAGGCTGATCCCCGACGGCCCCCGGGCGATCACCGCCACCGAGCAGCTGCTGCGACGCCAGATGGGCACACCCGGCCGCCAGATCGTGGCGCTCGCCGGCGAGCTGGCGCCGCCCGGCCCGGCTCCCGCCGGGCCCGGCGGGCCGAGCCTGCTGCCCGTCGACGAGGACGACCCGCCACCCGAGCTCCACGTAGCCTCCGAGGACGACGGCGGCCCGCAGGCGCGATGAGCGCCGGCGACCGAATCGAGGTCCACGGGCTGCGCGTCGTCGGGCGCCACGGCGTGCTGCCCGAAGAGCGGGAACGGGCCCAGCCCTTCGAGATCGACCTCGACGTCGAGGCGGACCTGGGGCCTGCCGGTGTGAGCGACGACCTCGGGCGCACGCTCGACTACGGGGAGCTCGCCGCTTCTGTGGCCGCACTCGTCGAGACCGAGAGCTTCCAGCTCCTCGAGGCGCTCGCCGAGGCAGTCGCCTCGCTCGTCCTCGAGCACCCCCTCGCCGAGGCCGTCGGCGTGCGGGTCCGCAAGCTGCGCCCTCCGGTTGCCCTCGACCTCGGCTCGGTGGCGGTCTTCGTCCACCGCCGGAGGCGGTGAGTGGAGGTCTTCCTCGGCCTCGGGTCGAATCTCGGCGACCGGACGGCCCATCTGGCCGCCGCCGTGGCGTCGCTCCGCCGCCTCGACGCCGAGCTCCAGGTCTCGCCGGTATACGAGACCGAGCCGGTCGGCGGCCCACCCGGGCAGCCGCCCTACTTAAACTGCGTCGTCCGGCTGACGACGGTCGCCTCGGCCCGGCAGCTGCTCGAGCTGGCCCGGCGCCTCGAGGCCGACGCCGAGCGGGTGCGGACCGTCCGCAACGGGCCGAGGACCCTCGACGTCGACCTGCTGCTCTACGGCGACGAGCGCATCGAGGAGGAGGACCTCGTCGTCCCGCATCCCCGGATGGCCGAGCGGGCCTTCGTCCTCGCCCCCCTCGAGGACCTCGCCCCCGAGAGGGCCCCGCCGGGCTGGCGGGAGCGCCTCGGGGGCGGTCCGGCCGGCGCCGGCACCGTGCGCAGGATCGGTACACTTCCCGGTAGCTGAACACGACGGGCACCCCGCACGGGGGCTCGATTGGAAGCGAGGCTCATCATGAAGGTCCGCATCGTCGGCCGGGGACGCGCTGGCCGCTCGTTCGAGCTGGCACTGAGCGATGCCGGCGTCGACGTCGAGCTCCTCCCCGGTCGGGTCGACCCCGGACGGCTGGCCCGCGCCGCCGAGGGCTGCGACGCCGTCCTGCTGGCTGTCCCCGACCGGCATCTCGGTGCCGTGGCCGCAGCCGTCCAGCCGGCGCAGGGCTGCGTCCTGCTCCACTGCTCGGGCTCGCTCGGGCTGGAGGTCCTCCCGGCCGTCTTCGAGCGGCGTGGTTCGCTCCACCCCCTCGCCACCCTGCCCGACCCGGTCGTCGGCGCGCTCCGGCTGCGGGGCGGGACGTACTTCGCCGTGAGCGGCGACCCGGTCGCGACCGAGCTCGCCCTGCTCCTCGGCGGCCGGCCGATCGTCGTCGCCGACGGCGAGCGCCCCCGCTACCACGCGGCCGCCTGCATCGCCTCCAATCACCTCGTCGCCCTCCTCGGCCAGGTCGAGCGGGTGGCGGCCGAGGCCGGGCTGCCGCTCGAGGCCTTCCTCCCCCTCGCCCGCGGCGCGATCGAGGACGTCGGCCTCCTCGGGCCCGCCCGGGCGCTGACCGGGCCGGCCTCCCGGGGCGACCAGGCGACCATCGACTCGCACCGGGCGGTGCTCGGGGCGGCCGAGCTCCCCGGCTACGACGCCGGGGTCGCCCTCGCCCGCCTGCTCGCCGCCTCCGGCCGGGGGGCCAAGAGCGCCGAGGCGATGCCCGCCCCGGCAGTGCCGGCCCGCTCACCCTCTTGGAGCTGATCGCCCGGCGGAGCGAGTGGCGGGCGCTGCTCGCCGCCCACAGGCGGGCGGGCGCCCGCGTCGGCCTCGTCCCGACGATGGGGGCGCTGCACGCCGGTCACCTGTCGCTCGTCGAGGCGGCGCGGGGTGCCTGTGACGTCGTCGCCGTGACGATCTTCGTCAACCCGCTCCAGTTCGGCGACGCCGCCGACCTCACTGCCTACCCACGCGACCTCGAGGCCGATCTGGAAGCCGCCGCCAGGGCGGGCGTGGACGCCGTCTTCGCCCCTTCGGCAGAGGAGATGTACCCGGCCGGGCCCCCCGAGACGGTGGTCGTTCCCGGTCCGCTCGCCAGCCTGCTCGAGGGGCGCTCGCGGCCGGGGCACTTCGAGGGCGTGGCGACGGTCGTGACCAAGCTCTTCTCGCTCGCCGGCGCCTGCAGCGCCTTCTTCGGCGAGAAGGACTTCCAGCAGCTCGTGGTCGTCCGCCGCATCGTGGGCGACCTCGACCTCCCCGTCTCGGTCGTCGGCTGCCCGATCGTGCGCGACGAGGACGGGCTCGCCCTCTCGAGCCGAAACCGGCGGCTCGGGACCGCCGAGCGGCCGGCGGCCCGCCTGCTCTACCGCTCGCTCGAGGCCGGGCGCCGCGTCCTCGAGTCCGGGGGCACCCCGGAGCGGGCCGAACAGGAGATGTGGGCCGTGCTCGCCACCGACGACCTCGTGCGGCCGGACTACGCCGCCGTCGTCGACCCCGACAGCCTGCGGCCGCCGGCAGGCGGCACCGCCGGGCCCGTCCGCCTCCTCGTCGCCGCCGAGGTCGGACCGGTCCGCCTCATCGACAACCTCGCGGCCAGCCTGGCGCCGGGCGGTCGCCCCATCACGTAGCTTCGTGCCCATGGACCTGCCCTCCGAGCCGCTCGACGTGCTGGTCGTCGGCAGCGGCGTCGCCGGGCTGTCGGCCGCCGTCCGCCTCGCCTCCCTCGGAGGCGCCCGGGTCGGCGTCCTCACCAAGGGTGAGCTCGCCCAGTCCACCACCCGTTGGGCCCAAGGTGGCGTGGCGGCGGTCCTGCCCGGCGACGAGGATTCGACCGACCGCCACCTCGCCGACACCTTGAAGGCCGGCGCCGGCCTGTGCGACCGGGCGGCAGTCCGGGTGCTCGTCGACGAGGGGCCGGCCCGGGTGACCGAGCTGATCGCCCTCGGAGCCGTCTTCGACCGGCTGCCGAGTGGCGACCTCGCCCGGGCCCTCGAGGGCGGCCACTCGAGCCCGAGGATCCTGCACGCCGGCGGGACGGCGACGGGCGCCGAGGTCGAGCGGGCGCTCGTGACGGCCGTCGGGGAGTCGGCTGCCGCCCTGCTCGAGCACTGGTTCGCCATCGACCTCATCGTGGAGGGCGGAGCCTGCAGGGGCGTGACCGCCCTCGATCCCGAAGGACGGGTCGTCCCCGTCCGGGCCGACCACGTCGTCCTCGCCTGCGGGGGCGCCGGGCAGCTCTTCGCCGTCACGACCAACCCCGACGAGGCGACGGGCGACGGCGTGGCGATGGCGCTGCGGGCCGGCGTCCTTGTCACCGACGTCGAGTTCGTCCAGTTCCACCCGACGGCGCTCCACCACCCGGTCATGCCGAGGCCGCTGCTCTCCGAGGCGCTGCGGGGGCACGGTGCCCTGCTGCGCAACGAGGAGGGGGAGCGCTTCGTCGACGAGCTCCAGCCCCGCGACGTCGTCAGCCGGGCCATCGCGGCCGAGCTGGCACACTCCTCGGCCGAGCACGTCTGGCTCGACTGCACCGGCCTGGCGGATTTCGCCGCCCGCTTCCCGACGATCCACGCCTCGCTGGCGGTCGCCGGCTACGACCCCGAAGCCGAGTGGCTGCCGGTCGCCCCGGCCGCCCACTACCTCTCGGGAGGGGTCGCCACCGACCTCGACGGGGCGAGCGTCCTCCCCGGGCTGTGGGCGGCCGGCGAGGTCGCCTGCTCGGGTGTGCACGGGGCGAACCGGCTCGCCTCCAACTCGCTGCTCGAGGGGATGGTCTTCGGCGCACGCGTGGTCGACGCCATCGTCTCGGGGCGAAGCGGGCCCCGGCCGACCGGGCTCCTCGCCCACCTCGACGACGGGCCGCTCCCGATCGTGCCGCTCGAGCGCCCGACGGCGCCCGCCCCTGTGCCGGCTGCCCCGGCGGGCGGCCGCGCGGCGGCGGCCAGCACCGCCCGCTCGCAGCTGCAGGCGATCATGACCACCGACGCCGGCATCGTCCGCGACGAGGCCTCGCTCGCCCGGGCGGCCAAGTCGCTCGGCGAGCTCCGCCTGGTGCAGCCGGACGAGGGCGGGGCGCCGCTCCCGGCCGAGCTCGAGGTGGCGAACCTCCTGGCGCTCGCCGGTGCCCTCGTGCGAGCGGCCGAAGCCCGG
>JAJZZB010000221.1 GCA_021797795.1 Actinomycetes bacterium
ATGCTCTCGAACAGCGACACCCCCCTCACGCGCATCATCTACGGCCCCTCACTCCATCTCGAGACCGTCGACGTTCGCAGGTCCATCGCCGCCACAGGGGGTGCTCGACGGTGGGACACCGAGGTCATCGGCACCAACTACGCCCTGGTTGCTCCGTCGACGCGTCGTTGACCCGAAAGTGTGACGTGACGCATGGTTCGCGACGTGCCCGTCGAGGGACCGCCCTGCGCGCCCACAGTGCCGACTTCGCACTGCGAGGTCGTCCCCACCGATGTGGCCGGGTCTCGAGACGCGGCATGAACCGGATGCCGCCTTGGCGCGTCCGCAACGTGGCGGCAGCCAGCGTCGCGGCCAGAGCAGCGTTGATCCACGGTCGTGCCTCGTGCCTCAATCACCCACCTCATGGACACGACGGGCACTCCCAGGACCGTACGGAACATGGCAACGACACCGTCCATCTACCAGAGTGTTGCGCTGGCCGAGCGCATCGAGTCGCTGCAGGTCGCACCCCACTCCTTTGACCAGGCGACGATCGAGGCTCGCGCCTCCTACGTGTTCACGGTCCATGACCCACACGAAGAGCTAGAGCAATGTGGTTGTGAAGTCACTCTCAGATCGAACCTTCAATATGAGAGTGACTACACTCTTGCCGATGGCCCAGTCTCAGCCTCGAGCGACGGTGTCGACGTCGCTCTTTCGCCGAGACCTGGTCGCCGACGCCTGGGCAGTGCTCGTGCGCCAGCACCTCTCGCGCCGGGGGGCACCGAGGGAGGAGGGGGAGCGCGATGACGAGGCGGCGCCGGACCAAGCAGACCTTTGAGCGGGCAGAGTCCCGGCTCGACCACCTGGTGTTCGTCCGGGAGAGCGCCGCCTACGACACCCTCTTGATGGAGGGCATGATCCAGCAGACCCTGGCCAAGGTTGCCGCGCTGCCGGGTGCCTCCGAGCTCCAGGCTGCGGGCATGGAGGTGTTTGAGCACCCTGGCCGCTTCGGTGCGAGCCAGCGCCGGGTCGGCTCGAGCAGGATCGTGACCGTCGAGCGTGACGGGGTGCTCTACGTCTTTGCGATGGGTACGGCCGCCACGAACGACCTCGACGGCGAGACCAACGCGATCGTGAGCGAGCTGCTCCGCATCGTCGAGGCGTACAGCCCTCGGGAAGTCTGGGTCGCCGCCTTCACCCGGCTGCTGCGCTCTTCGGATCACGTGGGTGACGCGCTTCGGGTCTTCAGCGAGCACGTCGAGCGGCTCCACTGCGAGTCCGAGCTCTGCCCTGCCACGCCCGAGGGAAAGATGCTCTTCCAGGTCCTCGGGATGATCGCCTCCACCGAGCGCGATTACATCGTCCGCCGCCACACGGCCGGGAGGGTCGCCCAGTGGCGCCGCGGCGAGTGGATCCCCAACGCCTACCCCCCGGGCTACCGCCTGGAGCGCCGGCGCCTCGTGCTGGACGAAGGAGCAGAGGACCGCACTCGAGCCATGCTCCGGCTCCTTGCAGACCACGCCCTCACCACGGCCGAGTGCGCGGCGCGCTTGGGCGAGCTCGGCATCACCACGCCGATGATCGAGAGCCTCCACGGAGAAGGGACGACGATCGCCGATGCGCGCAACCCGACCGAAGCGGTGGGCACCTTGTGCGGCTGGGCGGAGCTCTATCGGACCGGGCGCTACGAGATGCTCTGGCCCAATCCCTTCCCGGGGGTGAGCGACATCGCCGGCGTCCCCGTCGAAGTCGTCGACGGCTATGAGCACGGGGCGCTCCGCTTTCCCCTCACGGTCGAGCTCCCACAAGGCGGCTGGGTAGAGGAGACCACCATCGACGCCGTGAAGCGCCGTGCCAGCACCCCCTCGTTGACGGGGGGAGCGAGCCACGCGACGACGTCGCCGCTGTCCGGGATGTTCGGCTTTCCAGAAGACGGCTTCGAGCACGTGCTCTCGAGCGACCGGCGAGGCGTCTACCAGTTGCTGCGCAGGCCCACGACAGAAGAGCGCGCCTTTGCCGGCTGGCGCTGCGACCAAGACACCGAGCGGGTGCTGACGGTGGCTCGCACCACACTGCACACGGCGATGGCGAAAGCCGCCATCGAAGGGGTGAAGAACGGTCTTCCCGGCCACCTCGACGCGGGGCGGTTCCTTTCGATCGGGCCGCTTCCCCCGCTCGACCCCCACAAGGCGCGCATCCGGGCCGTGCGCCGACAGCTCGAGGAGGCGACCTCCGCACTCGAGCGCTCGAAGCGCAACGCGGCGCTCGCCGGAGACGACGAGGCGGCGGCGCTCTTCGTCGCCGACACGAAGCGCCACTTTGCAGAGCGCGCCCGCCTTGCCCACGAGCTCGAAGAGCTCGAGGCCCGCTTGGACGATCCCGTGCTCGGCGCGACCTTCGAGTCCTACGCCGATCTCGTCGCCCACGCGATGGCCGCGCTCTTGCACGCAGGTGACAGCGGACCAAGAGAGCTGAGAGACGCCCTGCGTGCCGTGATCACGAACGAGCGGCTCTGGGCAGAGGGCAAGGTGACGCACTTCGAGTTCTACTTGGAGCTCCCTCACGCCGAGGGCACCGTCGTGCTCGGACCCCTCCGTGGCGAGGTCGACAATCTCGCTCGTGGGGGCGCGGTGGCGGAGCACTGGGCGCGGCGGCGGGTCCACACAGCCACACGAGCCGAGCTCATCGCGCTTGGGCTCGGGGAGCGGGCGGCGAGTTGCCTCGCTTCCTGCCCCGACGAGCGGCTCGTCGCGGTCGTGCGTGCCTATCTCGAGACACAACCAGTCCCCGAGGGCATCGACCCTCGCTTTGCCGCCCACGCCGTGGCCGTCTACACCGACCCGGGGTTCTCCTGGAGTCGAGGACACTGGCGCCTTGCCGATCACGAGAGGCAAGCCGTGCTCGACGCCTTGCGCGAAGGAGGCGGCACCCTGCCCTTGCACGAGTTGAGGGCGCGTGGCATCACAGGCAATCAGTTGAAGCATCTGCGGAGCGAAACCTCAGCACCGTCTGGCCAACCGATCGTGAGGCTCCTTCGGCGTGGGCGAAACCCGCTCTATGGGCTGATCCCCTGTCCGAACTGCGGCGGGTATGCGTCCCGATCCGTCGTCACGCCAGAGACCCGCCCGGGTGTGGTGTGCCCGGTGTGCTGGCGCACCCCGGAGCAAGACTCGCCCGAACTCCCGGGGTGGTACCGCGAGTAGTGAAGGTGGGCTACGCCTCTGGGATCGAAGGGTCTGGACCGGTGGAGAAGGCCCAGCCCAGGCGGCGCGCCGACGCGGCCGGGCGCGACTTCGGTGCTTCACAAAGACGGCGGCGGATGGTGGCCTCGAGATCGTCGACCGGCTCGGGGGGCTCGGGCCACTCAAGGCCCGCGTAGGCGGCCGGGGGCTCCGGTCGCTCCTCTCCCTCTGGGAGTTGGCCGTAGAGGTCGAGTGCCCGGTAGCGGAGCAGCTTCACGACCTCTGGGTGGTTCGCGCCGTCGGTCGTCTTCGCCAAGAACGCCGGGGTGGCGCACAGGTTCCACAGCGCCGTGTAGGTCTTGGGGTTCTTCGGGTCACCCCAGACGTGGTTGAACTGGACGTCGGGTCCCTTCACGCGCTGTGCTGCCCACAAGAACCCGAGCGTCGGGCCGGTGTTGTCGTCGAGCATCACCGCAGTGCCGTCGGGGAGCGTGTCGAACGTCCCGCGCCGCGCCGGGTCCCGCACGAGGCGGAAGAGCGCCCTGCCGGCCGCCTGCGCGACCGTGTCAGGGTGGAGGAAGACGGTGTGCGCGGCGACGGCGTGGAGCACGGTCGCGTAGCCCGCCCTCTCGAGCGTCGCAGCGAGGGCCCCGACCCCGTCGAGGACCGGCGTGGGTGCGCCGCGGGTCGGCGCCGCCTGCGCTGTCGGCTTCGTCGGAGCGTCGGCCGGCGAGAACACCACGGCTTCTCCGAGCCGCACCTCGCTCACGCGCCGTCCCGTCGTCATCCAGGCGAGCGCGTGCGGCCGGTTGTGGCTGAACGTGTCGCCCCACCAGGATCGATAGGCCCTGGCACTCGGGGGCAGCCCGCCCACCAGCGCGTCGAGCTCGGTAAAGGTGAACGACACGGGCTCCTCGCCAGATGCCGACTCGAGCTCGCGTCGAAGTGGCTCGTACTTGTCGCTCACGTCCTCACCGTCCACGCCGGATCGTCGGAGTGATCTTCGCGCTCTTCAGGCTGGTGTCTCGGCGTCTCGGCGTCATAGCCGGACGCGGACGAGGTCGCCGCGCTCCATGAGCGCCGTGAAATGGTCGTCGAGCCGGCGCGCCACGGGGCCCCCGGTGACCAAGACGCCCAGCTCCATGTTGTGCTCGAGCCCCGAGCCGGTGAGGTTGGCCGAGGTCACGAGCGCGGCCGCGGCGTCTCGGATCGCGGCCTTCACGTGCATGGAGCCG
>JAJZZB010000043.1 GCA_021797795.1 Actinomycetes bacterium
AGAACCTCATGCGCCAGGGCTTCGCGCCGGGAGCCGAAGAAGGGACCTGACCCCGTGGGCAGGGGGCGCCCGGCTCCTCGGGTCCTTCCATCGGCCTCATCGAGGCGAGGTCCGTCGTCCGGCGACGGTCCAGGGCCGGTTCACGGTGACTTCCCGCTGCTCCTCGTCGGCCGAGCGAGAAGTCCCGTGACCGCCCGTCAGGACCCGCCGACGGACGCGGACGGGTCACGAGCGCGGGAGCTGCGGGCCCGGCGATGTCGGCCCGTTCGGCCAGCATCGGACTTGGCGCCGCTGCGGTGCTCTCCCGGGTCGACCTCGACCTCGAGCGTCACCTGATCAGGGCCCTCGCCGTGCGGGATCGGCCAGGACGAGGTTCCTGTGCCCGCTCAACCGGGTGAGCAAGAGGGGCGCCGCCTCCGGGGACCGGAGCGTTCCTCGGGGTCACGGCATCTGCTCCTGGCGCCGGGCCCGTTCCCCACGTGGCGAGGTCCGGCGAGCTCGCCATCGGCCGCGTCCCACCGCTCTCGCGAGGGACGCTCGGCATGACTCGGGCGGAGGTGTCGAGAGACCGAGGTGCCGCGCCCCGCCGTTCCCGGCATCTCGCCGGGCCTCGCCGTCGACCTTGCCGCCTCGGTCGGGGAGACGGGCGCCGCACTCCTCGCCATCTCGCCCACGAGCAGATGTCCGACCGCGAGCCTCACCCGCTTTGCGCCCGGCTGGCTCAGCGACGGGACCCGCCGCTCCTGCGACGAGCCGAGGGGCGCCGAGGAGAATCCGGTGCACGCGGCCGTGCGCGCTCCTCGTGCCCGGCCTCCTCGTCCTCCCGCTCACCCTCCGGGGGCGGCGTTCGCTGAGCCTCCCGACCCCGACAGGTCCCATACTGGGGCGATGCCGTTGCCGTCGCCCGCCGAGCGGGCGCGACAGGAGTGCGACCGCCGTGGCCGGGAGGCCTTCGTCCACGGCTGCGTCGAGCTGCTCGACGGGGCCGCCGCCGCCGCCGGGCTGCTCGCCGCCCTCGGCGGGGCGCATGCCGCCGCCGTGCTCGAGGGTCGAGACGGCGGCCCGACCGGCTACTGGCCCCGCGTCTGGGCGGCGCGGGGGCTGCTCCACGTCTTTGACGACGTGGCCACGCCGGCTGTCGTCCGGGCGACCGGCGACGACTCCTGGCGCGTCCGCGAGATGGCGGCAAAGGTGGTCGCCCGTCACCGGGTCGGTGCCGGGCTCGAAGCGGCGGCTCGGATGGCCGTCGACCCGGTGCCTCGTGTGCGCCGGGCGGCCGCCAGGGCGATCGAGCGCCTCGTGACCGATCTCGCCTGAGCCTGGCGGGAAGGCCGCGCTCCCAGGCCTCAGAAGGCGGCGAGCTCCCGGGCGGCTCGTTCGATGTCGTCGACCTGGGGCAGGATGGCGCTCTCGAGGGTGGGCTCGTAGGCGACGAAGGTGTCCGTCGCCGCCACGCGCCGGACGGGGGCGTCCAGGCTGGCGAAGCACTCGTCGGCGGCGAAGGCCGCCACCTCGCCCCCGAAGCCGGCGGTGAGGACGTCCTCGTGGACGACGAGCAGGCGGGACGTCTTGGCGAGGGTGGCAGCCACCGCATCGCGGTCCCAGGGCACGATCGTGCGCAGGTCGACGACCTCCGCCTCGATCCCGTCGGCGGCGAGGCGCTCGGCGGCGTCGATCGACTTCTGCAGGGTCGCTCCCCAGGTGACGATGGAGAGGTCCCTCCCGGGCCGGCGCACCGCCGCCTTGCCGAGCGGCAGGACGTAGTCGGCCGGCGGGAAGGGGTCCATGGCGTACTTCTGGCGGAGCAGGTGCTTGTGCTCGAGGAAGAGCACCGGGTCCTCGCAGCGGAAGGCGGCCCGGAGCAGGCCCGCAGCGTCGGCCGCCCTCGAGGGGAAGACGACGATGAGGCCGGGGATGTGGGCGAAGATGGACTCGCCGCACTGGGAGTGCCACAGCGCCCCGCCCCGGACGTAGCCCCCGATCGCCACCCGGATGACGAGCGGCACGCTGAAGCGGCCCTCCGAGCGCCACCGGGCGGTGGCCGCCTCGGCCCGGATCTGGTGCATGGCCGGCCAGATGTAGTCGAAGAACTGGATCTCGGCGCAGGGACGCAGCCCCCGCAGCGCCTGGCCGATCCCGCGCCCGATGATGTTCGCCTCGGCGAGCGGGGTGTTGTAGCAGCGGGCGACGCCGAAGGTCTTCTGCAGCCCGTGGGTGGTGCCGAAGACACCTCCCTTTCCCTCGACCTGGTCGACGACGTCCTCGGGGGCGTCGGCGACGTCCTCGCCGAAGACCCTGATGCGCTCGTCCTCGCCCATCAGCTCGTACAAGGTGAGCCGGATGGCGTCGCCGATGCCGACCGGCTCGCCCCGCGTGACGAGCGCGCCCGTCGGGTCCGCCTCGTGGGCGGTACCGGCGACGCCGGGCTGGCCGGGGTCCTCGATCTCGGGCAGCAGGAGGACGTGCTCGGTGACCGTCGTCGGGTCCGGTCGCGGGGCCGCCAGGGCGTCCCGGGCGACCCCGGCGACGTAGGTGCGGGCCTCCTCCCGGATGGCGTCGGCCTCCTCGGCGGTCAGCACCCCGCCGCGGACGAGCTGGTGCTCGAGGCGGTCGATGGGGTCGTGGCTCGCCTCCTCGGCGAGCTCCTCGGGCGCCCGGTACTTGGCCTGGGTGTCCTGGGAGGAGTGGGAGTAGGGCCGGGTGACCGTGGCGTGGATGAGCCCGGGCCCCTCTCCCGCACGCACCCGGGCGATCGCCTGGGCGCCCTTGGTGCGCGAGGCGAAGTAGTCGGTGCCGTCGAACTTGGTGATGGCGAGTCCCCGGAAGCCCCTGACGAGCTCGGAGATCGGCGCCGGGGCCTGGTCCGAGGCGCGCACCGAGATGGCGTAGCCGTTGTCGGCGACGACGTAGAGGACGGGCAGGTGCAGGCGGCAGGCGGTGTTGAGGCTCTCCCAGAACTCGCCCTCCGAGGTCGCACCCTCTCCGAGCGAGACGTAGGTGACCTCGTCACCGAAGGCGTTGCAGCCGGGCAGGTTCCTCGAGGCGAGGTAGCGGGCGGCCTCGGCGCAGCCGACGGCCGGCAGGCACTGGCTGCCCGTCGGGCTCGTCTGGGAGACGATGTGCAGCCTGGAGCTACCCCAGTGCGAGGGCATCTGGCGCCCGCCAGAGTTCGGGTCGTCGACCGAGCCGACGGCCTGCAGCAGGATGTCCCGCGGCGTGACCCCGAGGCCGAGGACGAGCGCCTGGTCCCGGTAGTAGGGGAAGAACCAGTCGTAGCCGGGCCGCAGCGACCTCGCGAGCGAGAGGAGCAGGATCTCGTGGCCGGCGCCGGAGATCTGGAAGAAGACCCGGGACTGCTTCTGCAGCATGATCTCGCGGTCATCGATCGCCCTTGAGATGCAGGCGAGGCGGAAGTCGTCGACGAGCTCCTTGCGCTCGAAACCCCGGTAGGGCTCCGACGAGGTGGACCCCACCTGCTCCCCTCCGGAGCGGCCGGGCCGCCGCGACCCGTTGCCGGAGCCGCGCCCGGCCGGGTCCGCGCCGGCCAGGGCGCCCTCGGTCGTGGCCCGCCGGGTGCCCTTTGAGAGTCTCGTCATCGCCACTCCTTTGCGGGCACAACCTCGGGCCCGATCGCTTCCGCGGTGCGCAAGGCGCGCCCGGCGACGTTCTCACCTTAGAGGGGCGGTCGCCGCCGCACCTCGCAATGGCGGCCGAATCCGGGGCTCCCGGCCACCGGCTTTCCGCCGGCCGGGTGGGTTCCTAAACTGACACATCAGTCAACAAGCCCGCAGGGGGCTCGTGGCCCGAGGCCGGAGGGAGCAGATGCGCACGAGGCTGACGGAGATGCTCGGCGTCGAGCACCCGGTGATGCTCGCCGGCATGGGCGGGGTGTCCTACGCGCCGCTCGTGGCGGCGGTGTCCGAGGCCGGCGGTTTCGGCTGCCTCGGGGCCTCGACCATGTCGAGCGACGAGATGGTGGCCGAGATCCGGGAGGTCCGCCGCCGGACCGACAAGCCCTTCGGGGTCGACCTCCTCACGGCGATGCCGGCCGGCCTCGAAGACCAGGTCCGGCTCCTCGTCGAGGAGGGGGCGTCGGTCTTCGTCGCCGGCCTCGGGGTGCCCTTCGAGGTGGTCCGCCTCTGCCACGACGCCGGCGTGCTCGTCGTCAACATGTGCGGCAAGGTCGAGCACGCCCGGCGAGCGGTGGCAGCCGGCTGCGACCTCGTCGTCGCCCAGGGGACCGAGGCCGGGGGGCACACCGGCGCCGTGGCCACGATGCCGCTCGTCCCCCAGATCGTCGACGCCGTCGGCGAGCGCGTCCCGGTCGTGGCGGCCGGCGGGATCTTCGACGGGCGCGGCCTCGCGGCGGCCCTCGCGCTCGGCGCCGTCGGGGTGTGGGTCGGCACCCGCTTCATCGCCACCCCGGAGGCCCGCGCCGTCCCGGGCTACAAGGAGCGCCTCGTCGAGGCGAGGGAGGACTCGACGGTCGTGAGCCGCGCCTACTCCGGCAAGACGATGCGGGTGCTGCGCAACGAGTACACGTCGTACTTCGAGCAGCACCCCGACGAGCTGCAGCCCTTCCCCGCCCAGCTCCTCCGCTCGATGGGGGACGACGCCTTCCACCTCGGGGGTGGCTCCGACACCGGCGGCGTCGACCCGTCCAGGGAGGCCTACCCCGCCGGCCAGGGCGCCGGCGCCATCGAGGGGCTGGTGCCGGCGGGCGAGCTCGTCCGGCGCCTGGTCGCGGAGGCCGACGAGGTGATCGAGCGGCTCTCGTCGGGCGACGCGGGGTCGGTGCGGCACTGATGGCGCCGAGAGCCGCGCCGAAGGCGATGCGGCGGGCGGTGAGCGAGCAGGACAAGGCCTCACGGCGACAGGACATCCTCTCGGCGGCCAAGCAGGTCTTCGCCGAGGAGGGCTACCACGCCACGACGATCGCCGACATCGCGGCGGCCGCCGGGCTCTCCTACGGGTCGATCTACTGGTACTACGAGTCGAAGGAGGCCCTGTTCCACGAGCTCATGTCGGCCGAGGCCGCCTCGCTCCGCCAGCACCTCGCCGACGCGGTGGCGGCCGCCTCGCACACCGGCGACCCTGCCGCACCCCTGAGGGCGGCGGTGGGTGCCACGATCGGGTTCTACGACGCCGACCGGGCGCTCGTGAAGCTGCTCTTCAGGGACGCCTTCGCGCTCGGCCACAGCTTCGAGCGCCACCTGGGCGAGATCCACGGCTCGTTCGTCGACGACACCGAGCGGCTCGTCTTGGTCCTCCAGCGCCAGGGCGTCCTCTCCCCGGGCCCGACGAGGGTCATCGCCTACGCCATCACCTCCCTCATCGGCCAGATGGCCCATCGGCGCCTCGTCACCGACGACGGGCTCTCGGCCGAGTCGCTCAGCCGCTTCCTCGTCGGGCTCGTGCTCCACGGCCTCGGCACGGCGGTCGCTCCGTCCAGGTGAGGCCGGACCCCGATCGCCTCCCCGTCGTGCTCGCCACCGGGCAGGCGCTCGACCGCAGCGGCGAGCTCGGTCCGCTCGATCTGGCCGAGCGGGCTGCCCGGGTCGTCCTCGACGGCCCCGGAGACCTCGCCCGGCGCATCGAGCGAGTGAGCGTCGTGAACGTCCTGTCACACCGGGCCGGCCCCGCTCCGGCGTCGGAGCTGGCCGCCCGCCTCGGGCTCGCCCCCGCCCGCGCCGAGACGACAGCCATCGGGGGCAACTCCCCCCAGCTCCTCGTCAACCGGGCCGCCGCCGAGGTGGCGTCCGGGCGCCTCGGCGCCGCCCTCGTCGCCGGAGCCGAGGCGATCCGCGCCACCCGGCTCGCCCCCCAGGCCGATCCCTCCCCGCCGGCGGCCGGATCAGACGAGGTCGTCGGAGCCGAGCGCCAGGACCTCTCCGAGGGGGAACGGGCCGCCGGCCTCCTCGTCCCGGTCTTCGTCTACCCGCTCTTCGAGAGCGTGCTCGCCGCCCGAGCGGGAAGGACCAACGCCGAGCAGCGGTCCGAGATCGGCCGCCTGCTCGAGGGCTTCAGCGCCGTGGCCGCCGGCCACCCCTATGCCTGGTTCCGCCAGCCGCTCACCGCCGGGGAGATCGCCACCCCCTCGCCGGCCAACCGCCTCGTCGCCGAGCCCTACACCAAGCGGATGACCGCCTTCCTCGGCTCCTCCCAGGGGTCGGCCCTCGTCGTCACCTCGCTCGGCGCCGCCCGGGCGCTCGGGCGGGAGGACGAGGCGGTCTTCGTCTGGGCGGGGGCCGACGCCGAGGAGGTCTGGTACCCGATCGCCCGGCCCGACCTCGCGGCGGCGCCCGCTCTCGGGTCGGCCTTCGAGGCCGTCTTCTCGGCCGCGGGCGTCGGCCCTGACGACTTGAATCGCCTCGACCTCTATTCGTGCTTCCCGAGCGCCGTCGCCATCGCGGCCGGCGAGCTCGGCGTCGCGCTCGACGACCGCCGCGGGCTCACCGTCACCGGCGGCCTGGCCTACTTCGGCGGTCCCGGCAGCAACTACGTCGGGCACTCGATCGCCACCATGTGCGAGCTGCTGCGGCGCGACGGCGAGGGAATCGGCCTCGTCACCGGCGTCGGCTGGTACCTCACCAAGCACTCGGTCGGCCTGTACGGGGCCACCCCGCCGCCCTCGGGCTTCTCGGCCGCCGAGGCGCCGCCCCCGGGCCCACAGGTGCCGGTGGCCTCCGGGCTCTCCGAGCCGGCGCACGGACGCGTCGAGGCGGCCACGGTGCTCTACGACCGGGGTGCCGTCCCGCTGGCCGCCCCGGCGCTCGTCCGTCTCCCCGACGGGAGCCGGCTGGCGGCGGCCGTGGGGCCCGAGGCGCTGGCGGAGGTCGCCGAAGCCGGTGCCCTCCGACCGCTCGTCGGCATCGAGGTGGAGGTCGTCCCCGGGCGGCCGCCCACCTACCGGTTGGGCGCCGGCGTCGCCCGGCCAATACTGTCGACAGCCAAGGAGGGACCATGACAGAGACCACCAACGCCCCCGAGGAGCCCGTCGTCAGAGAGCGCCACGGGCGCGTCGAGCTCGTCCGGCTGAACAGGGAGGCCGCCCGCAACGCGATCGACGGGCCGACCACGAGGGCGCTCGACGCCATCTTCGACGAGCTCACCGACGACCGAGACGTCTGGGCCGTCGTGCTGACCGGCACCGGGGACCGCGCCTTCTGCGCCGGCATGGACCTGAAGGCCTTCGCCACCGGCCAGGCGGGCGACATCATCGGCTCGAAGAACGGCTTCGCCGGCCTCGCCGCCCGCAAGTTCCCAAAGCCCCTCATCGCAGCGGTGAACGGCGCCGCCCTCGCCGGGGGCTGCGAGCTCGTGCTCGCCTGCGACCTCGTCGTCGCCGCCGAGCACGCAGTCTTCGGCATCCCGGAGGTGAAGCGGGGCCTCGCCGCCGCCGGCGGCGGCCTCATCCGCCTGGAGAAGCTGATCCCGCGCAACGTGGCGCTCGAGCTCGCCCTCACCGGCGAGCCCATCGGCGCCGAGCAGGCGCGCCGGTTCGGGCTCGTGAACCGGGTCGTCCCCGCCGCGGACGTCGTCCCGGAGGCCCTGGCTCTCGCCGAGAAGATCTGCGACAACGCCCCCCTGGCCGTCCGGGCCTCGAAGGAGGTCATGCGCCGGGCGCGGGACCTCACCGAGGACGAGGCCTGGAAGATGAACGCCGAGCTGACGGCGCCGGTCTTCACGAGCAAGGACGCCATCGAGGGCGCAACCGCCTTCGCAGAGAAGCGGCCGCCGAGCTGGCAGGGCGCCTAGGAGGCGCCATGCACCGGCCATGGTGGGGCCGGATGCGGTCTGCAGTACAGTGGGGATGTCCCCACGAAAGGAGGACACGTGGTCACCGCGGAAATCTTCGGGCCCGATCTCATCATCGTCATCGTCGTGGGTGTCATCGTGCTCCTCTTCGGTGGGAGCAAGCTCCCCAAGCTCGCACGCGGCCTCGGGAGCGCCTCACACGAGTTCAAGAAGGGGCTCGAGGAGGGCAACGCCGAGGCGAAGGGATCGCCGGCCATTCCTCCGGCGAGCTCGCCGGCCGTCCCGCCGGCCAGCGCGCCTGAGGCGGCCCCGAGGGACGCGAGCGCCGGCTGACCCGTTCCGGCGCGCCGGCTGGCCGCCGGCGGATGGGCTGGATGGCCCATGCCGCCGTGGACGGGGTCCTCGCGCTCGGCCTCCTCGTCGCCGGGGTGCACGGCCACGGCGCTGACTACTACATCCTCGACGCCGCCGGCGCCTACCTCGCCCTCGCCGTCCTCCTCACCGACGCGCCGGGCGGTGTCCTCAGGCGACTGCCCCGCCTCGCCCACCGGGTGGCGGACGGCCTCGTCGGCCTGGGGCTGCTCGTCTCGCCCCTCATCGCCTGGCGGCTCGGGGTGCACCTCGACCTGTTCGCCTCCCTCGTCGCCTTCGCCGTGGCGGTGATCGTGCTTCGCGACGCCCTCGTCACCGACCACCGGGTCCTCCGGCCGGCGAACCGCCGGGTGATCGAGACCCGGGCCGTCGAGGCCGGCCTCGAGCAGGCCGCCCGGCGCGCCGGGGTGGTGGCCGCCAGAGCACGGCGCCGGGCCGTCCGCCGCTGAGGCGGCGGCTGGCTCCGATCGCCGGTGCCGCCGGTCGCACCGGGACGAGGTGACCTGGCTAGTGTCAGTCGGGTGGACGACATCCTCGAGCTTGCCGATCGCCTGTGGACCGGCGAGAGCGAGATCTCCTCGGCCCACCCGCTGGCGGTGAACGGCGGCCTCAGCGAGGTCGCCCCGAGGACCGCCTACGTCGCCTCGTTCGCCCGGGTGTCCGCCTTCTCCACCGACGACGGCCTCCTCCTCGTGGACACGGGCCACGAGCTCGCCGCTCCCGGCATCCACGCCGCCGTCCGGGCATGGGATCCCGGGCGGCTCAACACGGCCGTCTTCTCGCACGGCCACATCGACCACGTCTCCGGCGTGACGGTCTTCGAGGCCGAGGCGGCCGGGGCGGGTTGGCCGGCCCCGGTGGTCGTCGCCCACGAGGCCCTCCCGGCCCGCTTCGACCGTTACAGGATGACCGCCGGCTACAACGCCCTGATCAACCGCCGCCAGTTCCAGCTCGCCTCGCTCGAGTGGCCGACCGAGTACCGCTACCCGGACCGCACCTACCGCGACCGGCTCGAGCTCGACGTCGGCGGGGAGCGGTTCGAGCTGCACCACGCCCGGGGGGAGACCGACGACCACACCTGGACCTACGTGCCCGGCCGCAAGGTGCTCTGCCCGGGCGACCTGTTCATCTGGTGCTCCCCGAACGCCGGCAACCCTCAGAAGGTCCAGCGCTACCCGCTCGAGTGGGCGAGGGCGCTGCGGGAGATGGCGGACCTCGACGTCGAGCTCATGCTGCCCGGCCACGGCTTCCCCGTCCTCGGGGCGGCCCGCGTGCGCCGGGCGCTCTCGGAGACCGCCGAGCTGCTCGAGTCGCTCGTCTCCCAGTCGCTCGACCTCATGAACGGCGGCGCCCGTCTCGACGACCTGCTGCACGGGGTCGTGCCGCCCGCCCACCTCATGGACCGGCCCTATCTGAAGCCGGTCTACGACGAGCCGGAGTTCGTGGTCCGCAACATCTGGCGCCTCTACGGCGGCTGGTACGACGGCAACCCCGCCAACCTCCTGCCGGCTCCCGAGGCCGCCCTGGCGGCCGAGCTGGCGGCGCTGTCGGGCGGGGCCCGGCGCCTCGCAGGCCGGGCGCTCGAGCTGCTCGCAGCCGGCGAGCTGCGCCTCGCCGGCCACCTCGCCGAGCTGGCCGCCCTCGCCGCCCCAGGGGACCGCGAGACCGCCGAGGCGAGGGCCTCCGTCTTCGCCGCCCGGGCGGATGAGGCGACCTCGACGATGGCAAGGGGTATCTTCTCCCATGCCGCCAGCGAGTCGGACAAGGGGGCCGGCGGGCCCCCCTGAGGCGCCCGGAGCGGCGCGGGCGCGGGCCGGGAAGGCCCGCCGGTCGTTTGGCCGATCTCCAAGGCGTATGGCTATTGTCGTCGGCGTGAGCCCCCGTCGTCTGACCGGACGCCCCGTGCCGCCCCGGCGGCGGGCGCACGCGAAGGCGTTCGGTCGTCGCGGGCCGATCCTCGTCCTCGTCGGGCTGGCCCTCGCCGCCGGGGGGTGCACCTACCCGACCTTCGGCGCCTCCCACGGGGCGGACGTCCAGGGCCAGGAGATCGGCAAGCTGTACTCGGGGATGTTCATGGCCGGCCTGGTCGTGGCCGCCATCGTCTGGGGCCTCATCGCCTGGTCGGTCTTCCGCTACCGCCGCAAGAAGCACGACAACTCGATCCCGAGGCAGTTCCAGGAGCACATCCCGCTCGAGATCACCTACACGATCCTGCCTCTCGTCATCGTGATCATCATCTTCGCCTTCACGGTCATCACCGAGAACGAGGTGGACGCCGTGAGCAAGCGGCCGGCGCAGACAGTGGACGTCACGGGCTACCAGTGGGGATGGATCTTCTCCTACCAGAACGCCAACGGGCTCACGCTGCGCACCCAGGGCGCGGTCCGCTCCTTCCCGGCCGCCAAGGGCTACACCGCCGACGTCTACCCGCAGCTCGTCCTGCCCGAGGGCCGCCCCACCAAGATCGTGCTGCGCTCGGCCGACGTCGTCCACGAGTTCTACGTCCACGCCTTCAACTTCGGGCGCTTCGCCCAGCCGGGCGTGACGAACGTCTTCGAGTTCACCCCGGTCCAGACCGGTGTCTTCCCGGCGCAGTGCTCTGAGTACTGTGGGCTCTACCACTCCGAGATGCTCTTCAGCGTCCGGGTCGTGGCCTATCCGCGCTACGAGAGCTGGTTGAGATACCAGGAGCACCACTTGAACCAGATCCCGAAGCACTACCCGCTCACCCAGCGATGACCACCCTCGTCACCCGCCCGGAAGCAGTCGTCGAGCCTCCCGAGGAGGCGCACGGCCCGAGCGGCCTCGTCAAGTGGATCACCTCCACCGACCACAAGGTGATCGGCCGGAGCTACACGATCACGGCCTTTTTGTTCTTCCTCGTGGCCGGGAGCATGGCGATCATCATCCGGACCCAGCTCGCCTCGCCGGACAACACGATCGTGAGCCAGCACGTCTACAACGAGCTGTTCACGATGCACGGCAGCGTCATGCTCTACCTGTTCGCCGGGCCCTTCGCCTTCGGCGGGCTCGCCAACTTCATCGTGCCGCTCCAGATCGGCGCCCCGGACATGGCCTTCCCGAGGCTGAACGCCCTCTCGTACTGGCTGTATCTGAGCGGCGGCATCATCATGCTGCTCGGTTTCGTGACCACGAGCGGGGCGGCGGACTTCGGCTGGGTCGCCTACGCGCCCCTGTCGAACTCGATCAACACGCCGGGCGCCGGACCGGACATGTGGATCGTCGCCCTCGTCCTCACCGGCTTCTCGGCGATCTTCACGGGCGTCAACATCTGCGCCACCGTCTTCTACCTGCGCGCCCCCGGCCTCACCATGTTCCGGATGTCGATCTTCACCTGGAACATGCTCGTGACGGCGATCCTCATCCTGATCGCCTTCCCCGTCCTCACGGCCGCCCTCGTCATGCTGTGGTGCGACCGGCACATCGGGAGCCACATCTTCACCGTCGCCGGCGGCGGCGTGCCCGTGCTGTGGCAGAACCTCTTCTGGTTCTTCGGCCACCCGGAGGTCTACATCCTCGCCCTGCCCTACTTCGGGGCCGTCACCGACGTCCTCGCCGTCTTCTCCCGCAAGCCGGTCTTCGGCTACAAGGGCATGATCTTCGCCACGATCGCGATCGCCGCGCTGTCGACGAGCGTGTGGGCGCACCACATGTTCACGACGGGAACGGTGCTGCTGCCCTTCTTCAGCATCATGTCCTACCTGATCGCCGTGCCGACCGGGATCAAGTTCTTCAACTGGATCGGGACGATGTGGCGGGGCTCGATCACCTTCAACACCCCGATGCTCTTCGCCGTCGGCTTCCTCGTCGTCTTCCTCTTCGGCGGCGTCACAGGCATCTTCCTCGCCTCGCCCCCGGTCGACTTCGCCATGCACGACACCTACTTCGTCGTCGCGCACTTCCACGAGGTGCTCTTCGGCACGGTCGTCTTCGGCGGCTTCTCTGCGCTCACCTACTGGTATCCGAAGTACACGGGCCGGATGCTGAACGACTTCCTCGGAAAGATCAGCTTCTGGCTCATGTTCATCGGCTTCTGGGTGACCTTCGTGCCCCAGTACCTCCTCGGCGAGGCAGGCATGCCGCGTCGCATCGCCGAGTACCTGCCCAACATGGGCTGGACGACCCTCAACCGGGTCTCGACGGCCGGCGCCTACATGCTCTTCCTCTCGGTCGCCGTCATGCTGGTGAACTTCGTCGAGGCGTGGCGCCGCCCGATCCCTGCGGGCGACAACCCCTGGGATGCCCACACGCTCGAGTGGGCGACCTCGTCTCCGCCGCCTCACCACAACTTCTACTGGATCCCGCCTATCCGCTCCGAGCGGCCGGTGTGGGACCACTACCACCCCGAGCACCCCGTCGAGCGCGAGCACCCGCCCCGCACCGGTGGCGACGAGGTGGCGGCTGCCCGGTCGACGGCACGCCCGGACTCGCGCGCCCAGTTCGGCTCCGCCGCCACGGCGCGGGGCTCGGTCAACCCGGAGGGCCCGAGCCACGAGCCCCGGGCGGCCGGCGACCCAGGTGACGACCACGAGGGGCAGTCGTGAAGGCAGAGGGAACCGTCCTGCTCGTCATCGGCGCCTTCTTCGGCGTCGTCGCCATCGTCTACTGGTTCTGGAGCGGCGAGACGAGCGGGACCGCCATGTTGACGGGCGCCTTTCTCCTCGGCCTCCTCCCGGGCAGCTACTACCTCTGGTGGTCGCGACGGATGCGGCCCCGGCCGGAGGACGATCCGCACGCCGAGCGGGAGGAGGGCGCCGGCGTCGTCGGGGCCTTCCCGAGCTCGAGCATCTGGCCCTTTGTCCTCGGCCTCTCGGCCGCCTCGGTCGGACTCGCCCTCGTCTTCGGGTCCTGGACCGCCATCGTGGGCTTCGTGGTGGCGGCCGCGGCGGTGATCGGGGTCATCCGGGAGAGCCGCCGGGGCGGCGTCGTCTAGCTCGCTCAGCTCGGACAGCGCCGGCCGGCCGGCGCTGTCCGTCGCCTCAGCGCCTCGTCTCGCCCCCGTCCGGACGCGGCCGGTTCAGCTTCACCGCGAAGCGGATGACGAGGACGGCGAGGACGACCATCGCCAGCGCGAAGACGGCGAAGACGATCTCGCCGACCATCTCAGGCCTCCTCCTGCTGCGAGCCGGCCGGCCCGGCCGGTTCCGGGTGCGGCGCCTGCTCCCGGCGGAGCCGGACGAGCCCCTCCTGGACGAAGCTCGCCACGAGTGCTCCCCTCCGGGTGAACAGCAGCCCGCGTGCGATGCCCCGGGCGCCCGCCGCGCCGGGCGAGTCCTGGTCGAACAGCAGCCACTCGTCCACCCGGAAGGGCCGGTGGAACCAGATGCAGTGGTCCAGGCTGGCACCGATGAAGTGCTCGTCCTGCCAGCGGATCTGATGAGGCTGGAGGATCGAGTCGTACATCGTCATGTCCGAGGCGTACGTCATGACGGCGGCATGCATGAGCGGGTCATCGGGCATGGTCCCGTCTGTGCGGAGCCACAGCTGCTGGCAGGGATCCTTGGCGGCCCCGTTCCGCAGCCAGGGGAGATCCCCGATGAACCTCTGGTCGATGGGGCGCGGGCGGTCGAAGAACCAGCCCTCCATCTGCTCGCGGAAGGGCTCGAGGCGCTCCTCCACGGTCGGCAGCGTCTCGGGGTCGGGCACCGGCGGCATCGGGAACTGATGCTCGATGCCCTCCTCGGAGACGTGGAAGGAGCACTGCATGTTGAAGATCGCCCTGCCGTGCTGGATGGCGACGACTCGCCTCGTGAGGAACGAGCGGCCGTCGCGGATCCGGTCCACCTCGTACAGGATCGGTGCCGCCGGGTCGCCCGGGCGGAGGAAGTAGCTGTGGAACGAGTGGACCGCGCCGCGCTCGACCGTCCGCCCGGCCGCCACGAGCGCCTGGCCGGCGACCTGCCCGCCGAAGACCCGCTGGCGGTCCTCGTCGGTGTTGGAGCCCCGGAAGATGTTCACCTCGATCGGCTCCAGGTCGAGGAGGGCGAGGAGGTCGTCCAAGGCTTCGGTCACCTCCGAGACGATAGACTCCGGGCATGGTCTCGCTGATCAGGCGCGCCCGCGCGCTCCTCAAGAGCGAACACGGGCGGCGTCTCGTCAAGTTCGGCACCGTCTCGCTGATCTCGACAGGCGTGACCCAGGGGATCCTGTTCCTCACCTACGACGTGATCGCGATCCCCTCGGCGATGACCTGCAACGTCATCGCGACGGCGTGCGCCACGGTTCCCGCCTACTGGCTGAACCGCACCTGGACCTGGGGCAAGCGGGGCAAGTCGCACCCCTGGAAGGAGATCGCCCCCTTCTGGATCATCGCCTTCGTCGGTCTCGTCCTCTCGACGGTGGCCGTCGGGCTCGCCGCCCACAACGCCGACGTGATCTCGCACTCCCACGTCGTGCGGAAGGTCTTCGTCCAGTTCGCCAACCTCTTCACCTACGGGCTCATCTGGGTGGGCCGGTACTTCATCTTCAACCGTTTCCTCTTCGGCGACGCCACCCAGGCCCCGGCGCAGGTGCCCGTCACGGTCGAGGTCCCCGGCGAGGTGGAGGCGATCGCTGCCGAGGAACGCCGCGTGAAGGGCTCGGCTCTCCCGAGCGCCGGCAACAGCCGCTCCCGGCTGCGCTGACCCGGGCGTGCTCGGGAGGATGACCCCGACGTCCTGCCCGTGACCACCCTCGAGGAGGCGCTCTCTCGCATCGGCTCTCCCGATGCCACCGCTGCCGGCCGCCACGGGCTGGCTGCCTCCGCGTTCGGCAGCCTGGAGGTGCTCGGTGCCCGTCTCGCCGCCATCGCCGGGCGCTGCCCCCCGCCGGTGCCGAGCCGGCCGGTCGTGACCGTCTTCGCCGCCGACCACGGCGTGGTGGCCGAGGGTGTCTCCACCTGGACCGCCGAGACGACCGCCCGGGCGGTGGCGAACCTGCTCGCCGGCCGAGCAGCCGTCAACGTGCTCGCCCGCGAGGTCGGTGCCGCAGTGCTGGCGATCGACGTCGGGATGGCGTCGGAGACGCCCGGTGCGCCGGCGTCCGGGACCGAGGCGCCCGGTGGGCGGCTCGTGAAGGCGAGGATCCGCCAGGCAACGGCCGACCTCGTCCTCGAGCCGGCCATGAGCCCGGACGACGCCCGGCGGGCGCTCCAGGTCGGCCTCAGCCTCGCCGACCGGCTGGTCGACCAGGGCACCGACCTCCTCGTCACCGGCGCCGTGGCCGCAGGCAGCACGACGGCGTCGGCGGCCCTCGTGGCGGCCGTCACCGGCTGGCCGCCCCGGGCCGTCACCGGGCGGGGCAGCGGCGTCTCCGACGAGGTGCTCGAGAACAAGAGCGCCGCCGTCGAGCGGGCGCTCGAGCGGACCGCCAGGGTCCACGCGCTCGCCCCGACCGCTCTCTCCGGCCTGGCGGGGGAGATCCTGCTGGCCGAGCTCGGCGGTCTCGAGATCGGCGCCATCGCCGGCGTCATGGTCGGGGCCGCCCTGCGAGGGGTGCCGGTCGTCGTCGGCGGGCTCACCTCGCTGGCCGCCGCTCTCGTCGCCTCGCGCCTTTCCGAGGAGGTGACCGGCTACCTCGTCGCCGGGCACCAATCTGTCGAGCCAGGAGCCACGGCCGCCCTCGACCACCTCGGGCTCGAGCCGCTCCTCGACCTCGGGCTCAGCCTCGGCGACGGAGCGGGCGCCTGCCTCGCCGTCCCGCTCGTGCGGGCGGCGGCGAGGGTGCTCGGGGAGTCGGCGAGCTTCCCGGACCCCGGCGGCTCACCGCCCCGCCGCGAGCACCACGACGAGCCGGCGGGGAGTGACCAGGCGCCGGCCACCCTGGGCCGCCCCGGGTCCGGGGATGCCCCGGGGGCGACCCACGAGCCCGTCGGGAGCAGCTAGAGCTCCTGGGCCTGGACGATGGCCACCACGCCGGTACCGGCGTGCCGGCCCCGGCGGTCCAGTTGGTGGATCCACGCCACCAACGGTGGCGCTCGGGGCACCGGCCCTGCACCAGCTGGCCCCTTTGTGCACGGCCAGGGGCGAGCGGTGCCTGCGAGAGATCTTCGTGTGAGGATGAGCTGACGTCCCCCCTCCCGCCTGCCGTTGATGCTGCTCGCCTTGCTCAGTGGTGCAAGGAGCAGCTTGGCCGCCCGCCAGCCGACGAGATCTTCCAGTCCGGGCACCTTTCCGCGGTCATCGGGCTCCGGCTGGCCGATGGCCGGGCCGTCGTGGTCAAGGTACGTCCCGGCTCGCCGCGGGTGGCTGCGTGCGTGGAGGTCCAGCGGCGCCTCTTCGAGCGCGGCTATCTCAGTCCGGAGCCGCTCACAGGGGCTGCCCCATTCGGTGACGGCGTGGCTACCGCTGAGACCTACGTCCCCGGCGGCACCTTGCTCCCTCGCACGGGGGACCCGGCCCGGCTCTTCTCCGGGGCACTCGCGCAGCTGGTCACCCTCGCCCCGCGGCCAGCCGAGGTGCCCGGCCTTGACCCGCCACCGTCGTGGGCGGACTGGAATCAGGCCGGGGACAGGCTGTGGCCGCATCCCGAGGACGCTGACGTCGATCTCAACGACGTCGTCGGTCCCGCCTGGATCGATGACATCGGGTGCCGTGCCCGTGACCGGCTGCGAGCCGGCGCGTCCGAAGCCGTGATCGGCCACTGCGACTGGCTCGCAGCCAATTTTCACTGGAACGGGGACAAGCTGCTGGTGGTTCACGACTGGGACAGCGTCATCGCTGACAGCGAGGCCGTCCTCGCCGGGTTCGCCGCCGCCCTGTACTCCACCGTCAGCGTGAAGCAGCTGGCCACCGTCGAAGAATCCCAGCGCTTCCTCGTGGCCTATCGCGATGTGCACGGCCGGGAGCTCAGCGCGGACGAGCTCGAACTTTCGTGGGCGGCCGGTGTCTGGACGCTTGCCTACGATGCCAGGTACCAACACGCGGTCGGGCAACCCGTCCGCTCACTCACCGAGAGTGCGGCCCGTGAGCGCCTCCGCCGCGCTGGGATCCGATAACTGGAAGCCGTAGGCCGCAAACGTTGGCGGTTGAGGCACTAGCTTCGAGCCCCGACGTGTCCGGCGAGCGCGCGAACCGCGGGGAGCGACCAGGCGCCGAGGGCGAGCCCCCGGCCAGCGCGGGCTCCGAGGGCAACCTTGTCTGGCTGTACGCCGGGCGTGCCCTGCGCAGCTGCTCCACCGCCTTCCTCGGGATCGTCTTTCCTCTCTACCTGGCAGCCCGCGGGGAGTCGAGCACCGCCGTCGGGGTTGTCCTCACCGCCAGCGCGGCGGTCTCGGCCCTGCTCATCCTCGCCGTCGGGCTCGTCGGCGACCGCTTCGGGCGCCGTCGGGTGCTCATCGCGCTCGGGCTGCTCGGTGCGGCCGGGGGCGTCGTCCTGGCCCTCTTCTCGAACCCGGTCCTGCTCGTGCTGGCCAGTGGCCTGGCCGGCGTCGGGCGGGGCGGCGGCGCAGGCGGCGGGGGCGCCTTCGGGCCGTTCTTCCCGGCCGAGCAGCCGCTGCTGGCGGCGTCGGTGCGGCCGGACCGCCGGACGGCGGCCTTCGGCAGGATCGGCTTCGTCGGGGTCCTCACCGGCGCGCTCGGCTCGCTCGTGGCCCTCGTCCCGGGCCAGCTGCACGGCGCCGGCTGGAGCATTCTGGCCGCCGACCGGCTGCTCTTCGTGGTGGGTGCCGCCGTCTCGCTGTGGGTGGTGGTGGTCAGCCTGCCGATCCGCGAGCCGCCGCCGCCGGGTCGGCCGCAGGGGTCCCGGGCGACGAGGGACCCCTCGACGCTCACGACGCGCCAGCTGATCGGACGCCTCGGGCTCACCAACGCCCTCAACGGCTTCGGCTTCGGCTTCCTCGGCCCGGTCCTCGTGTACTGGTTCCACCGCCGCTTCGGCGCCGGTCCCGGAGAGATCGGGGTGCTGTTCATGCTCGCCAACCTCTTCGCCGCGCTGCCCTATCTCGGCGCCTCCCGGCTCGTCGTCCGGCTCGGTGCCGTCCGGACGGTCGTGGCCACCCGGGCAGCCTCGGTCGCCGCCCTCCTCGCCATGGCCTGGATGCCGAGCTTCGAGCTCGTCGCCGCCCTGTTCGTCGTCCGCAGCGCCGTCAACTCGCTCAGCATCCCTGCGCGCCAGTCCTACGTCATGGGGGTCGCCGACGAGGCCCGGCGCGGGACCGTCGTCGCCATCGGCGCCCTCCCCTCCCAGATCACCGCCTCGATCAGCCCCGCCGTCGCCGGCGTGACGATGGTCGTGCTCCTCGACGCCCCGATCTACCTGGCGGCGCTGTTCATGGGGGCGAACACCGTGGCCTACTGGTTGTCGTTCCGTCGCGTCGCCGAGCGGGAGGAGGTCCCCGGAGCAGGCGGCGGGCCGATCGAGCCGGAGCAGCGGGCCGGCGGGTCACCTGCCCGCTGAGAACCGGGCCGGCCGCCGGCTGTCGAGACCGGCCGCCCCGACCGAGGCCGGGCCGGTGGGCGGGGCGAGGTGGGCGAGCTCAGGCCGAGAGCGTCTTCGCCCGTCTCCGGTCCGCCTCGTCGCGGCCGCCCGAGCGGCGGGGAGCGGACCGGACGAGCCAGGCCAGGAGGACGAGCGCCGCCCCGGCGGCGAGCACCGGCAGCTCGCCGGACTCCTCGAAGGGCGTGGGCGTCGAGAGCAGCGGCACCGAGGCCTCGAGGACGGCCGGGGTGGACAGCGCCGTGCGCTGGAGGACGGCCCCGGAGGAGGAGATGACGGCGCTGTAGCCCGTCGGGGCCGCCTGGAGGAGGTAGCGGCCCTCCTCGATCGCCTGGAGGCGGGAGGCGGCGATCTCCTGGGAGGGCGCCTGGCTGCTCGAGTAGGAGGACGTGTTCGTCGGCACGAGGATGAGCCGGCCGCCGGCCCGCACCCCCGAGCGGCCACGGTCGGCGAAGAACACCTCGTAGGAGACGAGGACGGCGAACCGGCCCGCCGGCGTGGCGATCATGCCGCTGCCGTGCCCGGCGATGGCGTCCCGCGGGATGTCGCGCAGGTTGGCGAAGTGGCTGAAGAACGAGCGGTAGGGGACGTACTCGCCGAAGGGGACGCGGTGCACCTTCTCGAATGTGGCCACGAGCCGCCCGCTCGGCGACAGCGCCACCACCTCGTTGCGGAACCTCGTGGCGCCCACGTCCTCGGTGACGCCGGCGACGAGCGTGGAGTGGCGCCGCCGGGCGATGCCCGCCAGCAGCGCCTCGGCACGCGAGCCGACGAAGCGGGTCGGCCCCATGGCGACGACGTCCTCGGGCCACACGATGAGCGAGGGGCGCCCGGTGATCCGGGCCGTCTCGCTGAGCGCCGCCTCGAAGACCCGGGAGGGCGGAACCTGCAACTGGCTGAGCCCGCGCTGGCCGCCCCCCTGCACGATGGCGACGCGCAGGCGGGGTGCGCCCGCCGCAGTCGCCGGCCCGGTGACCGCCCCGGCCCCCGCCAGTGCGCTGGCGGCGACGAGGTAGCTGAGCGAGGGGAACAGCGATGCCGGTGAGCCCCCGTCCCGTCGCCGGGTGCCGGCGAGGACGAGCTCGCCGACCGCCCCGCCCGAGAGGGCGAGGACGAACACGACGAGGAGGGGGCCGCCGAGGCGGGCGGCGAACTGCAGCGGGCCGCCGACCTGCCCGAGGGCGGCCGACCCGAGCGGCAGGCCGCCGAAGGGCCAGCTCTCCCTCACCCACTCCGCCAGCGTGAAGGCGGCAGCGGCGGCCGGCACCCTGAGGGGACCCGACGGCGGGACGAGGCCGGCGCCGACGGCGACGATGAGGGACTCGACGATGACGAGCACGACGTAGCCGGCGGCGTTGAACTGGATCGCCCAGGCGACGCCGACGGCGAACTGGCCGATGCCGGCCCACAGGCCGGCGGCCAGCCGGCCCCTCAGGGAGCGCCCCTTCAAGGAGACGACGACGGCCGCCATGCCGAGGACGCCGAGGGGCCAGAAGGAGACGGGGGGGAGCGAGCACCCGACGAGGGCGCCACCGAAGAGGGGAAGCCCGATTCTCCTCGCCAGCCGCCCGGCCCTCGTCACCGCCTCAGCCTTGCGGCGAGGCGGGCGGCGGCGCTCTCGCCGCTGCGGATGCAGGCGGGGACGCCGATGCCGCCGAGCACCGCCCCGGCGAGCTCGACCGGCCCGGCTGCAGCGAGCGCCCGGCGGACCGCCTCGATGCGGCGCGGATGGCCCGGGCGGTACTGGGGGAAGGCGCGCTCCCAGCGGGTGACCGAGACCTCGGCCGGCTGGGCGTCGATGCCGGAGACGGCGCCGAGCTCGTCGAGGAGCCGTGCCGCCAGCGAGGCGTCGTCGAGCCCGGCGATGCGCTCGTCGCCGTACCGGCCGGCAGAGACCCGGACGAGGACCGAGCCGTCAGGCACCATCCACGGCCACTTGACGCTGAGCCACGTGGCGGCGGTCATCAGCATCCGCTCGATCCGCGGGACGAGCACGCCGCTCCACTCGCCGGGCAGCTCGACCGATCCCGGCGCGTAGCGTGCGGTCAGCACCGCCACCGAGGCATAGGGGACGCCGGCGAGCTCGTCGGCCGCCCCGGCAGCGGCGCCGCCGAGGAGAGCGGCGGCATCGTGGCCCGGCGAGGCGACCACCACGCCGTCGCAGCGGAGCGTCTCCCCGCTGACGGCGGCGACCTCGACCCCACCGCCGGGAAGGAGGCGCACCTCCCGGGCCGCGGTGGCGATCCGCACGTCGACGCCGGAGCGCTCGAGCTCTGCCGTGCACCGGGCGACGAGCCGCCCGAGGCCGCCCCGCAGCCCGACGAAGACCGGACCGGCCGGGGCGCCGGGGGCCGGGGCCACCGGCCGTGCGAGAGCGCGCAGCGGACCGACGACCTGGCGCGCCCCGGAGAGGGCGCTCGCCAGGTGGGGAGCCGAGACGGCGAGCGACATGGCGTCGACGCCGCCTGCGTTGATGCCGCCGAGCAGCGGGTCGACGAGGCGGTCGACCACCTCGTCGCCGAGGCGCTCTCGAAGAAGCGACCCGGCGGTCCGTTCCGCACCGCCGTCGGCGGCGAGACCGAGCTCCTCGGCGGTGATGACCGCCGCGTCGATCGCCCCCCGCCCGGCTCGCCGGACGCCGTCCTCGGAGACGATCCCGCTCGCCGCCAGGGCTTCGAGGTCGGTCGGGACGCCGAGGACGAGGCCGCGGGGCAGCGCCCTCATCTCGCCGTAGGAGTAGACGGCCGCCCCTCCCGGCACGGGCGCCACCAGGTCGTCGCCGAGCCCGAGGTGGCGGCAGAGGCGCTCGGCGCTCGGGTCGCGCCGCAGCAGCTGGTCCGGACCGAGCTCGACGAGGTGACCGCCGATCTCCCCGGTGAGGATCTTGCCGCCGAGCCGCCCGCTCGCCTCGAGCAGCACGACTCCGACCCCCTCCAGCTCCCCGTCGAGGGCGGCCGGGGCGAGCCCGGCGAGCACGCGCGCCGCCGCCAGCCCGCTCACGCCGCCGCCGATGACGGCGACGAGGGGCCGGCCCTCCTCAGCCACCGAGCTCCGCGGCCGCCCGCTGCAGCAGCCCGGCGAGCGCCTCGCACAGCCGCGGCTCGGCGTTGAGCGAGGCAGTCCGCCTCCAGGCGATCCCCGCCGCCCGCGCCGCCGCCGCCGCCTCGACGTCGAGGTCGTAGTTCACCTCGAGGTGGTCGGAGGTGAAGCCGGCGGGGCAGACGACGACGTGGGTGGCGCCCGTCCCGGGGAGGGAGGAGATCACCTGGAGCACGTCGGGGCCGATCCAGGGCTCAGGGGTCCGCCCGGCGCTCTGCCAGCACACCTGGACCCTGCCGGCGCCGCTGGCGGCGCCGACGGCGGCAGCGGTCTCCTCGAGCCGGCGGTCGTAGCCGTCGCCGGACTCGATCACGCGGACGGGCAGCGAGTGCGCCGTCACGAGGAGCACGGCGGCGGGGTCGGCCGGCGAGACGCCGAGCTCGCCGAAGGCCGCCTCGACGCGCTCGGCGAGGAGGTCGACGAGCACGGGCTCGAGGTGCCAGTCCTCGACGAAGACGGCGGGTAGCCCGAGGTCGCCGGCGGCCGCCCCCGCCCGCTCGAGGTACTCGCCGACGCTCACCGAGGAGTAGTGGGGGGCGAGGACGAGACCGACGATGCCCGACACCCCCTCCTTGGCGAGCTCCTCCACGGCCTCCTCGATACGCGGCGCGGCGTGCTTGGACCCGTAGCGGCAGACGAAGCGGCCGGGCCAGGCCCGCTCGAGGGCCGCCGCCACCCCCGCCACCTGATCGGCGGTGCGGGCGGCGAGCTGCGAGGTGCCGCCGACGGCGCCGTAGCGCCGGACGAGGTCGGCGAGCTGCTCGGGGGAGGGAGGTCGGCCCCGGCGGACGTCGGTGTAGAAGCTCTCGACGTCCTCCGCCCGGGCGGGCGTGCCGTAGGCCATGAGGACGGCGCCGATGCGCCCCGGCGGAGCGCTCACCGTGCCGTGGCCTCGTGGACGAGGTCGACGACGGCCGCCAGCACGCCGGGGTCGGTCTCGGGCAGGACGCCGTGGCCGAGGTTGAAGACGTGGCCGGGCAGGCCCTTCGCGTCGGCGAGGACCTCTCGGGTCGCCTCCTCGACGACCGGGAGCGGGGCCAGGCAGACGGCGGGGTCGAGGTTTCCCTGCAGGCAGCGGTCCCCGCCCACCCGCCGAGCGGCGTCTTCGAGGCTCACCCTCCAGTCGACGCCGACGACGTCGGCGCCCGCCTCGGCCATGAGGTCGAGCAGCTCGCCGGTGCCGACGCCGAAGTGGATCCGGGGGACCCCGAGGTCCGCCAGCCCCTCGAGGATCCGCCTCGACCCGGGCAGGGCGAAGCGCAGGTACTCCCGGCGCGACAACGCCCCGGCCCAGGAGTCGAAGAGCTGGACGGCGTCCGCCCCGGCCGCCACCTGGGCTCGCAGCGAGGCCAGGCAGAGCTCGGCGAGGCGGTCGGTGAGGGCGGCCCAGAGGCCCGGCTCGGCGTGCATGAGCGCCTTGGTGCGGCCGAAGGTCCGCGACGGGCCGCCCTCGACGAGGTAGCTCGCCAGGGTGAAGGGCGCCCCGGCGAAGCCGATGAGCGGCACCTCGAGCTCGCCTTTCAGGATGCGGATCGTCTCGAGGACCGCCTGGAGGTCGCTCTCGGGCTCGAGGGGCCGGAGCCGCTCGAGGTC